>CAZNRJ010000011.1:0-23374 GCA_964574945.1 uncultured Ohtaekwangia sp.
GGAAGTGCCAAACGCATCGTCTTCGTTAATAATCTTTCCATCGAATGTTTGAAATGAAAACCGAACAGGATTTTTAGTGATCAAAAGCTGTGTTGTCGCTGTCTTGATCAAAATGGATTGTTCACTCTCGGTTATCTCAAATGAGATTGCGGCTGGTTTCGCAACTACCGCATAGGAGAAATCCTCAAACTGTTCATCGCACGTAATGCTGATTTGAAAAATGGAATCTGAGAAAAGACTTACTTTGAATTTTCCTAAAGAGGTAGTACCTGAAATTCCGGTAGTTGTTTTGTCGAAGGTGATGAGCGTGCCTAAGCTTTTGCTGGTGACCGGGTTAATTGTAGCTGCCATTAAAATCAGTTGAAAAGTTAAACGGTTAAAGTAAAACTAATTCAACTGATTTTACATAGTGATGGCCCTCCAAAAGAATTGGAATCGTTTGCTACTTTTTCTTTACGTCTTTTTTAAGGGACGAATTTCGGATTACCAGCCTGGTTTTAAGGATTTTGGTTTCAGGCTGCGGATCAAAATCCTCCTTGTCCTTCATTTCGATCTGCCGGATCAGCAACCTGGCTGCCTCTTGCCCCATTTCGAACCCTGGCTGATCAACAGTGGTAAGCGAAGGATCCATTAGTTCGCCAAAGAACCAATTACTGAAACCTACAATCGCCACATCTTGTGGTATTTTTAATCCTTTCTCTTTGATTGCCATCATGGCGCCCATAGCCATCGGATCATTTCCTGCAAAAATTGCATCAGGGATATTTTTTTGGGAAAGAAGCTTGTTTGCTGCACGTTTACCCTCTTCAAATGTACCCGATTGACAATTTACAATAAGGTCATCATTTACTACGATTTTGCTTTCCTCTAACGCTTCTTTATAGCCCCGAAACCGATCAATACTTATTATCAGGTTTGGCGCTCCGTTAATATGGGCAATTTTCTTACAACCCTGCTCAATGAGGTGATTTACAGCCTCTTTCGCCCCTGCATAATCATCGACAATTACTTTGCTGCTGTTGGGGCTGTTGTACATACGATCATAAAATACGATCGGCACACCCTTAGAAATAATAGATTCTATGTGGTCAAAATTAGTTGTTTCCCTGGAGATGGAGAGGAGCATTCCATCAACGCGGCTATTAAAAAGCGCCTTCATGTCGGTAATTTCCCTTTGGTAGGATTCATTGGACTGCGCAAGAATTACATTGTATCCGGCAGTATAAGCTACATCTTCAATTCCGCTGATTACGGTTGAAAAGAAGAAGTGGACAATTTCGGGAATGATAACACCAATTGTATTAGTCTTTTTCTGGCGCAAATTGAGAGCGACAATGTTAGGCTGGTAATTGAGTTTATCAGCAAGCTCATTCACCGCTTTTTTGGTTGCGACACTGATGTCGGGATGATCCTTTAAAGCTCGTGAAACAGTGGAGGGAGAAATGCCTAATTCGCGGGCAATATCTTTAATCGTTACCTGATTAAATTTCATAGAAAGACTGGTTTACTAAACAAAAAGTATTTGATTTTAAAGTTCGCAAACGGTTGCGGTACCGTTTCCGTAGATTTTATGCAACAAAATGGAGTTATATCCTTGTCAACTGGCAAAAACACGTTAGTATTGGGTTGCGGAATCATGTTTTTTAATTCATTGCAATTAACAAATTGATTTCGAAAGTATACTTAACAACAACAATTAAAACCCTAAAACAATTACGTATGACCAATTTTTATCTGTTTGTTCGCAGGTATCTGGCGGTGCTTCTGGTTTTTGGAACTCTTGTGAGTTTCGCCCAGCAAACCGTTTCAGGTAAAGTGACGGCTGCCGAAGACGGCTCGGGAATTCCCGGTGTAAACGTTCTGGAAAAAGGCACAGCCAATGGCACGGTGTCTGATTCTGACGGAAATTACCGAATCAATGTAGCGGCAAACGCCACACTTGTCTTTTCTTTTGTGGGTTATGCTTCGCAAGAGGTTAGTGTAGGCTCACAAAGCGTGATCAATGCTTCTCTGCAATCTGACGTCACAGCGTTGAGTGAGGTTGTAGTGGTGGGTTATGGAACCCAAGAAAAGAAGGAGCTAACCAGTGCGGTTACCAGCCTAAAGCCTGAAGACTTCAACAAAGGAACCGTTAATGATCCAGTACAATTGTTACAAGGAAAAGTTGCAGGTTTAAATATTACCCGTGCTGGTGGTGACCCTAATGGTGGATTCAATATTCGATTGCGTGGTGTAGGAACTATTGGTGCAAACGTAGAGCCACTTATTGTTATTGACGGTATCATCGGTGGTTCTTTGAGCACGGTTGATCCTAATGATATTGCATCAATTGATGTGTTAAAAGATGGATCTGCAGCAGCTATTTACGGTAGCCGGGGTGGTAGCGGTGTAATCCTTGTAACTACCAAGTCTGGTAAGGCTGGTAGAGTGCAGGTAGACTACAATGGCTCTTATGCGATTGAGAATGTAAACAACAGCATTAGTGTAATGACAGCTGAAGAATATCGTCAGGTACCCGGTCATATTGACTTGGGTGCAACAACAAATTGGTTAGATGTTATTACACGGCAAGGTAATGCCCAAGTTCATAATTTAGCTTTATCAGGAGGAACCGCCTCTACTACCTACAGAGCTTCCCTCAACATTCGTGACACACAAGGTGTGGGCTTAAAATCAGGTTTTGAGCAATTGAACGGTCGTATTTCACTAACCCAAAAAGCATTAAAAGACAGGGCTTCATTTAATGTGACTTTGTCTTCAACAACAAAGGACGCCCAATTGGGTAATGCGGCTTCGTTCAACTACGGTATTTTAGCTAACCCGACTATGCCAGTGTATGACAATACCACAACAAGCCCAACTGCTGGCGGCAATTATGGAGGCTATGCAGAACGAGATATATTTGACTTCTTCAACCCACTTTCCATAGTAGAACAAAATGAGCGAGATAAGAAAGAGACCCGCCAGTTAGCGAGTGTTCGAGGTGAGTATGACTTTAGTGATTTAGTAGAAGGCTTGAGATTCTCAATGTTCTATTCCGCACAACGCGAGTCAGATTTTTATGGATCTTATAATAAGAAGACAGCTAAATTTGGAGGTCGCAATGGACTTGGATTTGCATCAAGATCGACAGATCAAAGGGTAAACGAACTTTTCGAGACTACCGTAAACTATGACAAGTCTTTTGGTAATACTAACCTTGCCTTATTAGGAGGTTACTCTTACCAGGATTTCTTCAATGAAGGATTTGGTATGAGCGGAGGTAACTTCCTTACAGATGCATTCACCTATAATAATATGGCGGCCGCTTTGGATTTTGACAATGGATTGGGAAACGTGTATAGCTATGCGAATTCAAATAAATTGGTTGCTTTCTTTGGTAGAGCGAACGTGAATATTGGTGGAAATTATTTTGTTTCAGCCAGCGCCCGGTATGAAGGATCTTCACGATTTGGAGAGAATAATAAGTGGGGTCTTTTTCCTGCCGTAAGTGGTGGTGTTACCTTGAGTAATTTAATTGATATACCTACAGTAAATAGCTTAAAGCTAAGAGCCAGTTATGGTGTTACGGGTAATCAGCCTGGCTCTTCTTACATCTCGTTGCAAACTTTTGGTAAAGTGGGTAACTTCTTTTACAACGGAGCCTATGGACCCAGCTACGGACCTAGCTCCAACGCCAATCCCGATTTGAAATGGGAAACAAAAGCGGAAATTGATTTTGGTTTTGATTTCGCTATGTTGAATAATAAGTTGACCGGTACTTTTGACTATTACACAAGGACAACAAGTGATTTAATCCTTCCGGTAAACGTGCCGGTGCCACCAAATTTTGTGGGTCAAACCCAGGTGAATATTGGCGAGTTGAAGAATTCAGGTTTTGAATTGGCTCTTAATTATGCGGCTATTACCAAGCAAGACTTTACCTGGTCTGTTGGTGGTAATATTGGTACCTACAATACTCAAGTTGTTAGTTTGAAAAATGATGTTTACAATTTTGCTGAAACAGGTGTTTTGTACCGTGCATCAATGGGTTCTCCAGGACAGAGTGCTGTACAATTGGTTCGTGTTAAAGAAGGTGATCCATTGGGTCAGTTATGGGGTGCTATTTATGATGGCGTTAATCCGGATGGAACATACAAGTTCATAGATGTAAATGGTGATGGTGCGGTCGATCCAACAAGTGACGATGATCGTTCAGTTATAGGCAATGGTCTTCCAACAGCCACATTTGGGTTTAATAACTCATTTACGTATAAGAAATTTGATATGAACATTTTCTTTAATGGAGCGCTTGGTCATGAATTACTGAATAGCTACCGTGCGTTTTATGAAAACAATGAAACAACAACCATTAACAACTGGAATATTGTAAATACTAAACATTACGATCCTTCAGTAACCAAGGCTAATGTGAATAGCATACACGTGGAAAAAGCTGATTTCATTAGATTGAACAATATGTCAATCGGTTACAATGTGCCGGTGAAAAGCGGGGCTGCAGTACGTAACTTCCGAATTTATGTGGCAGGGCAAAACTTATTCACACTTACAAACTATACAGGTGTTGATCCTGAAGTTCGTTATGCTGATACTGATCCCGATCCTGATGATGGTTTGTCTCCCGGTATTGAAAGAAGGTCAACCTATTTCACTACCCGCACATTTACATTTGGTGTAAACCTTGGATTTTAAATAAAATCATAGTTATGAAAAGAAATTTTTTAAGAAAAATAGGAATGATTAGTGTGGGGGTGACTTTTTTTACCTTCTCATGTACTAATCTGGATGAAGAATTATACGATCGGGTAACAGCTGATAACTTCTTCAAAACCGATCAGGAATTGATTGCCGGGTTGGGAGCTGCTTATTCAAGTTTCGGAGGTTTGGGTAACCACTCGAATCTTTGGTCTACCAATGAATTGGTTTCTGATGAGTTGATTATTACTACAAAAGGTGGTGACTGGTTTGATGGTGGTGTTTTGCAACAATTGCATTTACACTCGTTTACACCCGACAATGGTTTTTTCAACAACACATGGGGTCAACTTTACGGTGGTATCAGCACAGCAAATAGATTGATTGCCCAGTTTGAAGAACTGAAGGCTCAAGGCAACACAAGTGCTGATGCATACATTGCAGAACTTCGTGGCATTCGTGCACTTTGGTATTACTGGGTAATGGATGGCTTTGGAAGAGGCCCACTCGTAATTGATTTCAATGATACAGAAGTTAAAGGTGCATCTACCCGCCTGGAATTGTATAATTTCATTGAGTCTGAGCTCAATGCTGTTATTCCGGTGCTTCCAACGGCTAAAGATGCAACTACTTACGGACGTATGACTACGTGGGCTGCGTTGGCAATTCGCACTAAGCTATATTTGAATGCCCAGGTTTATACAGGTACACAGCAGTGGGCCAAGGCTGCTGCTGACGCAAAAGCAATTATTGACGGTGGTAAATTCAATTTGGAGGCCACTTACAAGGATAATTTTGCAATCAATAATGCCGGCTCTAACGAAAATATTTTTGTGTATCCTTATGATAAAGTATTTGCGGAGGGATTTAACTGGCCAATGATGACGTTGCACTATGCCAGTCAAACTGTTTTTAACCTGACAGAGCAACCGTGGAATGGATACTCGGTGGTTGAAGAATTTTACAACTCGTACTCAGATCCAGTTACTAATCCCGGTCCTCAAGGCCCCGTTTGGAAAGGACTTGCATTAGATGCGAATAATGATAGAGTTCCTGATGACGTTGGTACGTTGGATGCACGTCTGTCAAATTTCCTTGTAGGTCCACAGTATAAGCCTAGTGGCGATATAGCGATCGATCCTGCTTTTGAAGGTGAAGGATCAGCACAACCAGATCCAGATGGTATCAATTTGAATTTCACACCAAAAATAAATGAACTTGGCCCTAATGCATGGCGCCAAGGTGGTGCCCGTATTGGAAAATATGCCTACGAGGTTGGTGGAACTGCGAACATGAGTAATGACTTTGTGATTTTCCGCTATGCTGATATTTTATTGGCACGTGCAGAAGCACTCGCCAGGTTAAACGGGTACGGTGATGCAGAGGCCCTTGCTTTGGTGAATCAAGTGCGCGAGCGCGCAAAGGTTGATCCGTTTACTACTTTAGATGAAGATAAACTATATGCTGAACGTGGACGCGAAATGTTTGCTGAAATGACTCGCAGACAGGACATGCTACGTTTTGGGAAATTTGGTGCAGCGTATGGATTTAAGGGTGTTGATGCTTCAACCAAGTATGAATTGTTCCCTATTCCTAAGCAACAAATGGATGCAAATAACAAGTTGACTCAGAATCCAGGATACTAAGATTATCTAATAAATAAATATGTTAAAAGGCAAGCAGTAAAATGCTTGCCTTTTTTATTCCTGTTAGTGAATAAATTGAACGAGTTAATCCTGTATTCAATTGGTAATAGATAATGCCTTCTTAATTTTGCAGATGATGTTAACAACTATAAGCTTTTAAAGTGAGAAGGTTATCTTATTTGATTTACCTGATTATCCTATTACAGCTTTTGGCCGCATGCGGTAACAATGAAAATCAACCTGGTAATTTGCTTTTTAAATCGCATAAAGCTTCAGGGGCAGGTATTGATTTTATTAACACCCTAGAGTATACCGAGGAACTGAATCCGTATACATTCAGGAGCTTTTATAATGGGGGTGGGGTAGGGTTAGGGGATTTTAATAATGACGGATTGCTCGATATATTTTTTACAGGTAATCTTGTTTCCAATAAACTCTACTTTAACAATGGAAATTTTACGTTCAAGGATATAACAAAATCCTCCGGCCTGGGTACAGAAGGGGTATGGACTACGGGCGTAAGTGTGGTTGATATAAATGGTGATGGCTATTTGGATATTTACATTTGTAAATCAGGCCCTCCCGGAGGTTCAAAAAGAAAAAACGAACTATTTATTAATCAGGGTAATCTGACTTTTGTGGAGCAAGCTGCCGATTATGGACTTGATTTTGAAGGGCTATCGGTCCATGCTGCATTTTTTGATTATGATCGCGATGGAGATCTTGATTGTTACTTACTCAATAATTCGTTGCGTTCGGTAGGGGGCTTTGATTTACGAAAAGATCAACGGAAAATCCCTGATCCTGAGGGAGGTAATAGACTACTAAGGAATGACAATGGTTTATTTGTTGATGTAAGTGAAGCAGCGGGTATCTATTCAAGTAAAATTGGGTTCGGATTAGGAGTTACCATCGGAGATGTAAATAAAGATGGATGGCCGGATATTTACGTATCTAACGACTTTTTTGAGAAAGATTATTTCTATATCAACAACCAGGATGGAACCTTTAGTGAACGTTTAGAAGAAATGGTTAGGGAAATAAGTCTTGGTTCAATGGGAGCCGACCTGGCCGATATTAACAATGACGGATTACCTGAAATATTTGTAACGGAAATGCTTCCTGCAGACGATGGCCGGTTAAAAACAACTTCTCAATTTGAAACCTGGGATAAATATAAATCAGCAGTTGACCAGGGATATTATCATCAGTTTAGTCGCAATGTTTTACAGTTAAATAATGGAAATGGAACATTTTCTGAAATTTCAAGATTAAGTGGTACAGCAGCAACGGATTGGAGTTGGGGAGCTTTAATTTTTGATATGGACAATGATGGTTCGAAGGATATTTTTGTTGCCAACGGTATATATAAAGATTTAATCAACCAGGATTATGTTAATTTTATTGCAAATGCCACTGCTGTAAGGGAAATCTTACGGAAAGAAAAAAAAGTTATTCAACGATTGGTTGATTCGATACCGTCTAATCAATTACCAAATTACGCTTTTAAAAATAATGGTGACTTAACATTTACAAACATGGCAGCACAGTGGGGGTTAGGGTTGCCAACTCATTCCAATGGATCGGCCTATGGTGACCTTGATAATGATGGTGATCTTGACCTGGTATTGAACAACGTTAATATGCCTCCGGGGTTGTATGAGAATCAATCGGAAAAAATCACCCCTGAAAACAGGACAATTTCCTTCTCACTTCATGGTGATGGCCTTAATTCTTTTGCTATTGGAGCAAATATTTCAGTGCATGTCAAAGATAAAGTGCTTTATCAGGAGGTATCGCCCATGCGGGGCTTTATGTCATCGGTAGACCCCCGGCTGCATTTTGGCGTGGGGAATGTATCATTAGTTGACTCTGTTAAAATTAATTGGCCGGATGGAAAGCAGACTACTTTGTCAAATGTAACCCCAAACAAGTTGTATGATTTATTCCAGATAGATGCCAAAGCAGTAACAACGGTTAGCAAATCCATTCAACCCACAATATTCTCATCTAAAACAAATTTCAATCTCGATTACAAACATGATGAAAATGATTATGTGGATTTTGACAGGGATCGTCTTCTCTTTAATATGATTTCGAACGAAGGCCCCTGCATTTGTACCGGTGATATCAATAAGGATGGACTGGATGATTTTTATATTGGCGGGGCAAAGGGACAGGCTGGTTCATTGTTTGTTCAAAACAAATTCAATAGATTCAGCAAACTGCCATTACCGGCACTGGAAGCAGATAAGGATTCTGAGGATACGGATTGTGTTTTTTTTGATGCCAACGGTGATGGTAAACAAGACCTTTATGTGGCCAGCGGTGGTAATGAATTTTCTTCCAGTTCTACTGCATTACTTGACAGGCTGTATTTCAACAGGGGTAATAACCTGTTTGAAAAATCATCCCAAATGTTTCCGGTAAATACTACATTTGAAAGTACAGGTACTGTTTCTGCAGCTGACTTTGACAATGACGGAGATGTAGATTTGTTTGTTGGAATTCGGGTGATTCCTTTCTTATACGGCTTACCTGGCAATGGTTATTTATTGGCAAATGATGGGAAAGGAAATTTTACTAATGTAACAGGTGAAATAGCCCCGCAATTGGAAAAAGTGGGTATGATTACCGATAGTCAATGGATTGATTTAAATCAAGATAAAAATTTGGATTTGGTTTTGGTGGGCGAGTGGATGCCGATAAAAGTATTTATACAGGAGGAAGGAAAATTTTTGGATAGGACTGAAGAATGGGGGTTGAAGAATACACACGGTTGGTATCATTCAGTAGCTGCTGGTGATTTTAACAGGGATGGTTTTATAGATATCGTAACCGGAAATCATGGATTTAATTCCAGGTTCAAAGCTACTGTTGATGAACCGGTTTCTATGTATTTGAATGACTTTGATCAGAATGGAACTGTAGAACAAATTATAACCCGTTTTGATAACGGAGTTTCATATCCGCTGGTATTGCGTCATGATTTAATTTCACAAATTCCATCCCTCAAGAAAAAGTATCTTCATTTTTCTGATTACCAAGGCAAAACAATTGAAGACATTTTCTCTCCGGATCAGATTTCGCAATCCATTAAATTGAATGCCAATACTTTTGAAACTGCCGTTTGGCTAAATAGAAGTGGAAGGTTCGAAAAATCTGTATTACCTATTGAAGCTCAGTTCTCTCCTGTGTATTCTCTCCTGGTAAATGATTTTGATACCGATGGAAATTTGGATATCCTCCTGGGTGGTAATCTGTACAGGGCAAAACCGGAAACTGGAATTTATGATGGCAGTTATGGACTGTTATTAAGCGGAGATGGAAATGGAAAGTTTGTAAGTGAACCACCATCACGGTCGGGTATTTCAATTAAGGGAGAAGTAAGGTCTTTGCAATCCATTAAAGGCAAGAAGGAGAAGTTGGTACTTATTGGAAAGAATAATGACAAATTGGAAATAATAAGCTATAAATAATAAAATGATGAAGCAGAAATTGCTGTTGCCGCTTGTAGTTGGAATGACTATATTAATACTTTCTTGTAATAATAGGGCTAATGACGCTAAGTTGAATTATGATAGTTTGTTTTTAGGTTTTAACCTGGGAATGGAAAGACAAGCATTTTTTGATCATTGCTGGGATTACAATAAAAAGGAGATACTCATTCACGGTACAGCTAATCAAACGGTTCTATACCAATTAAAGGAGGTGGTTAAAAGCCCCGTAAGTATGAACTTTTACCCAAGCTTTTATAAGGATAAAATTTTCGAAATGCCTGTTACTTTTAGTTATGAAGCTTGGGCACCGTGGAACAGGCAATACTATTCTGATTCCCTTTTTGTTGATATGATAAAGGTATTTAAAAAATGGTATGGTGAAGATTTCAAAGTGATGGATCATCCTGAAATGGGTAAAGTTTATTATAAGTTGGATGGTCGGAGAAGAATTAATTTGTACATAAGGGACGAACGTTTTGTGCGGGCTGTGTTTACCGATATGAAAGTTGAGAAAGAACTTGAAAAATTAGCTGAGAAAGCCGGGCAAGATTAATATTTGGTAAATGAAAATGTTACGTTTCTTTTTAGTAGGTGTTGTTTTTCTAACTGTTTTATCCTGCGAGACCAAACAGCCTGTTGACACACTATTTACAGAAATAAGCAGTAAACAATCAGGGATTGATTTCGCAAACAAGCTAACCTTTGATCAGCAGTTTAATATTTATACCTATCGGAATTTTTATAATGGAGGTGGTGTGGCACTCGGTGATATAAACAATGATGGCCTCATCGATATTTACTTCACTGCAAATCAAGGAGCTAACCGCTTATATTTAAATAAGGGCAACTTTTCATTTGAGGATATCACGCAAAGGGCAGGGGTAGCGGGTACAAAGGCTTGGTCAACAGGAGTGAGCATGGCTGATGTGAATGGAGATGGCTGGTTGGATATTTATGTCTGTAATTCAGGTGATGTAAAAGGTGATAATAAAGAAAATGAACTATTCATCAATAACAAAGACAATACATTTACAGAACGCGCAAAGGAATATGGCGTGGCAGATAAGGGGTTCACTACGCATGTTGCATTTCTGGATTATGATAACGATAACGATTTAGATCTTTATATTCTTAACAACTCTTATCAAGCCATTGGAAGTTTTAATCTAATGAAAAATGAACGGACGAAACGGGACTCATTAGGTGGGGATAAATTATTGCGCAATGATAATGGATATTTTACAGACGTAAGTGCTTCGGCAGGGATTTACGGAAGCATAATAGGTTTTGGCCTTGGCGTTACTGTGGGTGATATCAATAAGGATGGCCGATCGGATATTTATATCTCAAATGATTTTTTTGAAAGAGATTATTTGTACATAAATAAGGGAGATGGAACGTTTGCCGAATCGTTAACGGAGCAAATAAAATCCATTAGTGGGGCCTCTATGGGTGCTGATTTGGCCGATATTAATAATGACGGCTATCCGGATATTTTCGTAACGGAAATGCTGCCTGCGGATAATGCGAGAATTAAAACGGTTACTACGTTTGAAAACTGGGACCGGCATAAGTATGCTGTCAATAACGGATACTATGAACAGTTCACCAGGAACATGCTTCAATTGAATAATGGCAACAATAGTTTTAGTGAAATTGGCAGGCTAAGCGAGGTAGAGGCAACCGACTGGAGTTGGGGAGCCCTTATGTTTGATATGGATAACGATGGCTTGAAAGATATTTTTGTTGCTAATGGAATTTATCAAGACCTCACCAATCAGGATTATCTTCAATATGTATCCAATGAAGAAGTTGTGCGATCAATCATTACAGATAGAAACGTTAACTACAAAAAATTAGTAGAATTAATTCCTTCCACGCCCATTTCAAATTTCGCTTTTCAAAATCAGGGTAATTTATCCTTTAAAAATAAAGCCATTGAATGGGGATTGGGTAAACCTGGTTTTTCGAATGGTTCGGCTTATGGCGATTTGGATAATGACGGTGACCTTGATCTTGTCATCAATAATGTTAATGGATTGGCATCATTAATGCGAAATGAAACTAATAATCAATTAAATAATAGTTATCTGAAATTTGAATTATCCGGAGTGGGTAAAAATACTTACGCTTTAGGAACCACCATAACGATCTCCAAAGGCGATCAGGTATTTTATATGGAACAAATGCCTAATCGGGGATTTGAGTCGTCAATGGATCCAAGACCTAATATAGGATTAGGTAAAATCGACACAGTTGATCAGATTTTAGTTTTATGGCCTGATGGAAAGGAGACTCGCCTGAAAAAGATTGCGACTAATCAGACACTAAAGCTAAAACAACAGGATGGTAAGGTGTCAACAGGTACAGTATCATCATCAAGTAAAATCTTTGAACCAGTAAATCTAACTGGAATTGATTACATGCATCGGGAAAGCAATTTTGTGGATTTTGACAGGGATAAACTTTTGTTCCACATGTTAAGTACTGAAGGGCCGAGAATAGCGAAAGCCGATGTAAACAATGATGGGCTCGAGGATTTGTTTATTGGTGGAGCAAAAGATCAATCCGCAGCTTTATTTATTCAAACCAGGAATGGGGATATGGTAAAGCAAAATCAAAAAGTATTTGAAATGGATAAAGGTTCGGAAGATATAATGAGTGTTTTCTTTGATGCGGATAACGATGGTGATATGGATTTGTATGTATGTAGCGGGAGTAATGAATTTTCTACAAGTTCTATTGCATTGGCTGATCGATTATACATAAACGATGGTAAGGGAAATTTCACCAAGTCTGCCCAAATCTTACCAACATTTAACTTTGAGAGCACTTCGGCTGTTAAACCTTACGACTATGATAAAGACGGTGACATGGACTTATTTGTAGGAGTGCGGAGCCATCCGTTTTTCTATGGAATGCCGGTAAACGGGTATATATTGAATAATGATGGAAAGGGTAATTTTACGAATGTGACTTCAATGATTGCTGAGGGCTTACAAAATATTGGTATGATAACAGACGCTGCATGGAGTGATATCAATGGCGATGGGAATGTTGATTTGATTATTGTGGGTGAATATATGCCCGTTACCGTATTTATAAATGAATCAGGAATATTTGTTAACAAAACAGAACAGTGGGGACTTAGCCAAACGAATGGTTGGTGGAATGCTATTGAATCAGCTGATTTGGATGGAGATGGGGATATGGATTTTGTTTTGGGTAACCATGGTTTGAATTCGCGGTTTAAAGCCTCGGTAGATAAGCCTGTTTGCATGTATGTAAATGATTTTGATAAAAATGGTACAGTTGAACAGATTATTTGTACTTACAATGGGAATAAGTCTTACCCAATGGTCTTAAGGCATGATCTGATGGCTCAAATACCAACTCTTAAGAAGAAATACCTGAAATACGAAAGTTTTAAAGATCAAGTGATCACTGATATTTTTACAAAGGAGGAGTTATCAAGTGCAGCTAAATATAATGTTTATGAGCTATCAAATAGCCTATTGATTAATGAAGGATCGAAAGGATTTGTACTAAAACATCTACCCGTTGAAGCTCAGTATTCCGTCACGTATGCAATTAACATCGATGATTTCGATCATGATGGCAATAAGGATATTGTTTTGGCAGGCAATTTATACAACGTAAAACCCGAAGTGGGGCAATATGATGCCAGCTATGGAACTTTTTTGAAGGGCGATGGGAAAGGTAACTTCATTGTTTTGCCTGTATCAAAATCAGGCTTGACATTGGATGGTGAAATTCGTGATTTAGAAACGATTACAATTGCCGGTAAAAAATATTTAGTAGCAGCTCGCAACAATAATTCGATTTTAACCAATAAGATCAATTAAGTGATTACAATATCCGCCATAGCTATCAGATCTTGTGTACTATGGTTTTTTATCTTTGCGATGTGTTCTTGCAGCAAGCAGGATGTGCCAAAAACACTTTTTGAGGAACTTCGAGCTAAGGATACTGGTGTTGATTTTATAAATCGTCTTCGTGACGATGACCAGTTTAATATCATCGAATATTTGTATTTCTATAATGGTGGCGGAGTTGCCGTTGGGGATATTAACAACGATGGGTTAATTGACTTATACTTTTCATCTAATCAGGAACCCAACAGGCTTTTTCTTAACAAAGGCAATTTTAAATTTGAAGATATTTCGTCTTTTGCAAATGTTTCCGGTCTTGGTAATTGGAAAACTGGAGTTACTATGGCCGATGTAAATGGCGATGGCTATTTAGATATTTTTAGTTGCGGTGTGGGTGGATACAAAGGATTTACCGGACAAAATCAATTATTAATCAACAACGGTGATTTAACATTTGAAGACAAAACAGAAGAGTACAAGTTATCCTTTCAGGGGTTTTCCACTCAAGCTGTTTTTTTTGATTATGATAAGGATGGGGATTTGGATATGTACCTTGTAAATCATTCTGTTCACTCTGTTCGTTCCTATGGGGATGTTATGCTGCGGCATCAAAGTGATCCAAAGGCCGGTGATAAGTTGTATCGCAATGATTTAATTCCTACAGGGAAAGCGGGGTTTACCGAAGTTACATCCCGGGCGAATATTAACAATAGTCAGGTCGGGTATGGACTGGGTGTGGGGGTTTCTGATTTTAATAACGATGGGTATTTAGATATCTATGTTTCCAACGACTTCCATGAAAATGATTATTTGTATATTAACCAGCAAGATGGAACTTTCAAGCAAGAGTTGGAGAAGAGCATGGCGCATTCAAGCCGTTTCTCTATGGGTAATGACATTGGTGATATTAATAATGATGGTTGGCAGGATATTGTAACGTTGGATATGCTCCCTAAAGATGAGGCAATCATAAAAGCTTCAGGTGGAGAAGATCCCTATGACATTTTTACATTCAAACTCAACTTCGGTTATCATTATCAGGTGGCGCGCAATTCGCTTCAGCTAAACAAGGGAGTTAATCCAAATGGAGATTTGATATTTTCTGATATTGCCCCGTTGGCCGGTGTTGAAGCAACCGATTGGAGCTGGGGACCCTTGCTTGCGGATTTTGATAACGATGGCTTTCGCGATTTTTTTGTTGCCAACGGAATTGTGAAACGCCCCAATGATCTTGATTATATAAATTATATTTCAACGGATTCGGCACAGCGATTTTTATCAGACCGTCAAATGATTGATAAGATGCCAACAGGTAAAGTGGCAAATTATTTTTTTAAAAATACAGGGAAATTAACTTTTGATGACGTAACAAAAGCGTGGATAAAGTCGAGACCGACTCTGTCTAATGGTGCGGCATACGCAGACCTGGATAATGATGGCGATCTTGATTTAATAGTGAACAATATTAATGAGTCGGCATCGGTTTATCGGAACAATACTGATACTGTTGCTAATCACCTTAACATACAATTAGAAGGTAATTCGCCTAATAATTTTGGTATAGGCGCCAAGGCGATTGTGTACTCAAGCGGAATGCAAAGCACACAAGAACTAATACCAACCAGGGGTTGGTTGTCATCCAGTAGCTACCAACTTCATTTTGGATTAGGAAAAAGGGGTAGCATTGACTCAGTACTGGTTATCTGGCCTGATAGCTATTATGAAAAAATTGAAAATGTAAAGGTCAATCAAACGGTTACGCTAAAACGAATAAATGCAAAAGCGATATGGAATTTTGCACCAGCTAATCAAAAAAAAATATTACAGGCTGTTGACGTGATAAATTACAAGCATGTTGAAAATTCCTATTCCGACTTTGAAGCGGAGCGATTGGTTCCCCATTCATTATCCTCTCAGGGCCCCAAAATGTCGATTGGGGATGTAAATGGTGATAAACTGGAAGATGTCTTTATAGGTAATTCAAAAGGGAAACCATCAAGTTTGTTTCTCCAATCCAAAAGCGGTGCTTTTAATCAACATGCTCAAACAGAAATTGAAAAGGATTCTTTGTTTGAGGATACCGCATCAGTTTTATTTGATGCAGATGGCGATGGAGATCTTGATTTAGTTGTGGTCAGTAGCGGACAAGCCGGAACAGCAAGTTACATGCAGCCTCGGCTTTATTTAAATGATGGTGCCGGTAATTTCAGTAGATCGGCAAAAGCATTTGAGGGCCTTTCTATAAGCTCAACATGCATTGTAAAATGTGATTTTGATAGGGATGGGGACATAGACTTATTTATTGGATCGCGGTCTGTTGTTGGTGATTATGGTATTTCACCCAAAAGTTATTTGTTGGTGAATGATGGAACGGGAAAATTTACTGATGAATCAGAGAGACTTCCTCAATCTGATTTGGGCATGGTAACCAGCGCTGTCTGGACTGATTTGGATAATAACGATCGGCCTAATTTAGTGATTGTAGGTGAGTGGATGCCCATAACTTTTTTGGTTCAGGAATCATCGGGAAATTTTAGTGACCAGACAAAAAACTTTGGATTTGATAATACTCATGGTTGGTGGAATGTAATAAATGAAGCAGATATAGATGGAGATGGGGATTTGGATTTTTTAGTGGGCAATGGAGGCTTAAACAGTCGATTCAGAGTTACAATTAATGAGCCTGTAGAATTGTGGGTTGGTGATATTGATGGAAATGGAAGCTCGGACCCAATCATTACTTATTATAATAATCATAACCGGTATCCCTTCATTTCACGGGATCAGTTAATTAAACAGGTTCCGGCATTGAAGAAGAAGTTTCTTAAATACGAAGTTTTTAAAAATGTAAAATTAGAAGACATTATTCCTGAAAAGGATCTTCCACGATTCATTCATAAGAAAGCTGAAACGTTTGCCTCAGTTTGGATCGAAAACAAGGGCAATGCTGTTTACGTGATTCATGAACTTCCGGTGGAAGCTCAGCAGTTTCCAATTTTTGCATTTGCAGTTTATGATTTCAATGGTGATCAAATTCCGGATATTTTAGCTGTTGGTAATTGGTTTGAAGTTCAACCAGAACTTGGCCGGCAAGATGCCGGTATGGGCTTGGTCTTCCTTGGAAATATGAATCGGAATTTTACTGCGCTTACATTTCAGCAGACTGATTTTTTCGTGAAAGGACAAGGACGTGATATTAAAATTGTTGCTAATAAAAAGGGAGAAAAGTTTTTCCTGGTTAGCATCAATAATGATCAACTTTTATGTTTTAAGAATTGAACCCACGCCTATAGATGATTTGCATTTCAATCTTTTTTTTTGAGTTCAATTAAGTATTTTTACGTATAATTTACTTTACAAATGATGAATAGATTTTTAATTTTATTTGGTATTGCCCTCATTTTTGCTTCGTGTTCATCAAACAACACCGAATGGAAACAAAAGGCGCAAAACCCTGAATATTTGCACAGGTCACTCAAGCAAATTACCGATGTAATTGTGCATGATATTTTTTCACCCCCGGTCGCGTCTCGAATTTATGCTTACTCAAGTATAGCAGCCTATGAGGCAGCAATTCATCAAAATGCGACCTATCAGACTTTGGCAGGTCAGTTAACAGGATTAGAAGCTTTCCCTCAACCCGAACCTGGAGTTGAGTATTGCTTTCCATTAGCATCTGTGCAAGCAATGTTCCGGGTGGGGCGTACCTTAATTTTTTCGGAAGACAAGATGGACGTATTTTATAAAGGAATTATGAAGGAATACCGTGCGATGGGTGTACCTGATGATGTAATTGAAAAGTCAGTTGAATTTGGAAATAAGATTGCCGATCATGTTTTGGCATGGTCATCTAAAGATAATTACAAGCAATCAAGGTCGTTTCCCAAATACTCTATTTTAAACGATGCTGCAACCTGGAAGCCTACCCCGCCAGCCTATATGGATGCCATAGAACCGCACTGGAATAAGATCAGGCCTTTCGCAATGGATTCGGCTCAACAATTTAAGCCGGTTCCACCCACAGCATTCTCAACGGATAAGAATAGTCAATTCTATAAAGAAGCTTTTGAAGTGTATGAAACCGGTAAAAATATGACGGCAGAGCAAAGGGAGATTGCATTCTTTTGGGATTGCAATCCTTTTATGATGAATGTAAAAGGCCATGTCATGTTTGCTACCAAGAAAATTTCACCGGGAGGTCATTGGATGAATATTACCAATGTGGTATGCACACTGGTTCATGCAGATTTTGTTCAAAGTGCAGAAGCTTACATGCGTGTGTCAATTGCATTAATTGACTCTTTTATTTCCTGCTGGGACGAAAAGTATCGGAGTAAATTAATTCGTCCTGAAACCTATATCAATCAATACATTGATGAGGATTGGGTACCTGCATTGCAGACACCTCCATTTCCCGAGTACACAAGCGGGCATAGTGTTATCTCGGCTGCCTCGGCAACAATACTTACAAACCTGTTTGGAGATAATTTTGCATTTACCGATTCTACAGAAGTCGAATTTGGTTTAACGGCCCGTAGTTTCAAATCATTTTATGATGCCTCAGCAGAGGCGGCCATCAGCAGAATGTATGGAGGTATTCATTATAGGCCGGCTTGCGAAGTGGGAATAAAAGAAGGCAGTGATATTGGCACTTATATTCTCAATAAGATTCATACGAGAAAAGAAACATTGGCTGAAAATTAACAGAGAAGAATTTTTCAATCAAAACCAATCAGGGCGGGTATAGCTGCTATTGCGAACAGTTAAGCAATTTATACAGCGTGTAGGATAATCAAGTGAATTGAAGCTTCCGGTGAAATCACATTTCCTTACTTGTAGTTGAATAGGAAGTAAGTAGGGGAGGGTAAAGAATCGATCGTAGCTTTCATTGACCGCTTGAAAATATCCAAGTACTTCTTCCTGGTTATTAGTTGCGTTAGAAATATTTCCACTAATCTTGGCAGGGGGCGTATCAAAAATAGAACCTACTTGATTTGCTAAGATGTTTACTTTGCTCCAATAGGCAAAAGCATCATCGCTTAGTGCCGACTGATAAGAAGTAAAATAATGTTTTTCCAGAAACGAGAAGTCGATGATGCGCGAGGCTATTAACTTTTGATTTATGGTTGAAGATGTTGCTTGGTCAAGCAGTGTTACCCGTTGTGGATCGGCATTCTGAGAAATAAAGCATGGTGGAGGAATACTACCAAAGGGATCTGGAAAATCTGTTGGCGAAAGCAAATAAGTTTCCTCAACACTCCAACGAAAGTGCCCCTTGAGCGAACTCACTGGAATTTGAGAGTCTGCATATATTTTAATGAAATCAAGCTGGCTTACCGTGCCCTCTGCATCAATAAACTCTTCCTGAACAACTTCAAAGTTTGTTGATATCGTTCCGACCGATAGGGGCATTGTTTCGGGAGTTGACGTATACAGAGTGCCATCAGGTAGTGTAACTTCAATGTGATACGTTCGGCCTGGTATAGCGGTTGAATTTTTAAGAATATAGGTACCGCGTGAAGATGTACTTTCCGAATAGTAAAAAATATTTCCCTCGCTGTCCAAAAGTTTTGCTTCAGCGCCTGAAATGGGTTCTGGTAATCTATCATTTTCAGATGCAGTTCCAATTTGAATAATGCTGCGGTCTTCCAATGGACTGACTTGTCCTGAGATAACTATTGCTCCGCCAATATTTCTGGTATCAATATTAATAGGGGTAAGGCAACCAGCAGTAAATAAAATTAGGAGTAGCTGAAAACCAATTTTCCTTAAGTACCCATTTCCAAATTGTTTCATTGATTTCGTTTTCAGAACCATGCAGGTCTATCGTAAGTACTGTTCCGGACACGCAAACAATCAAAACACCTTGGAGGATAATCCAGAGGATTAAAATTCCCATTGAAATCACATTTTTTAAATTCAATAGGCACATCTAACATTGACGGGAATATTACTATGCGATCATAACTTTCGTTGACCGCTTGAAAGTATCCAAGTACTTCTTCCGAATTATTAGTAACATTTCTTATGTTTCCTGTGATCTTGGCAGGAGGGGTATCGAAAATGGAGCCTACCTGGTTTGCCAGGATGTTAACTTTTCGCCAGTACTCATAAGCATCGGCAGTTAGTGCAGTTTGAAAACATGAGAAATAATGCTTCTCTAAAAAAGAGTAATCAATAATCCTGCGACCTAAAAACTGATCCTGAATGGAAGTACTGGTAGAAATTGTTTTATCAAACAAAACAATTCGTTGTGGATCTATATTCTCAGTAACAAAACAAGGTGGCGGTATGGAACCGGAAATGTCTGGATAGTCCGTTGGCGAAATGATGAATGTTTCTTCCACACTCCAGCGTAGATAACTTTTAGAAGATACTTCAGATAAATTACTGTTATTATAAATTCTAACAAAATTCTGGTTGCCTGGGGTGCCTTCACCATCTATATATTCTTCATTGGCAACAATAAAGGAAGCGGAAATAGTACCAACAGCTTCTGGCATTTGCTCAGAACCTGATTCATAAATTCTTCCATCCGGAAGTGTAACTCGCAGGTAGTAAGTAATACCGGGTATTCCGGAAAAATTTTCAAATTTGTATGTGCCAGGAGCTGACTCAGAATAAAAGAAACTATTTCCAAATCCGTCAGATAATTGAACGACAGCGCCAGAAAGTGGAAACGGAAGCCTTGCATCTTGTGATGAAGTGCCAATTTGAACGATGTTTCGATCGTTCAATGAACTTACTTGCCCGGAGATAATAATTGAACCACCCATTTTATCAGTATCAATTGTAATTGGGGTAAGGCAACCCGATACAAGGATGAATAGAATTGCATGACTAAAAAATCTGAAGCAAGATTTAATACTAAACATAACTAAATTATTCAAACCAGGAAGGGCGCTTTCTACTGCTGTTCCTTACACTTAAACAGTTGCTGCATTCTTTTGGATAGGGTCTTACAAATGGATTTCTAAAAATATCATAATCACAATAGGTAGGTAATTCAAATGGTAAATCATAGCGAGCAATAAATAACCGATTTAAGACCGTATTGGAAGCCTGGAAATAACCTGCCGTTCCCTTATTGCTTGATGTAGCATAGATATTACCTTCTATCCTCGCTGGAGGTGAATCGAAAATGGACCCGACTTGATTGGCAAGGATATTTACTTTTCTCCAATACTCGAACGCCTCTTTAGTAATAGAATGTTGATAGGTATTAAAGTAGAGCCTATAATAAAATGCACTATTGATTACTCGCTTTCCCATTAATTGATTCTCGATTATTTCAGGAGCTGTTTCTTCTCCATTAAACAGTACAATTCTTTGAGGATCGGCTGCTTGAATGATAATACATGGCGGTGGAATTAAGCCTGTAGTTCCGGGAAAAGAAGTTTCCAGTATCATAAATGCTTCTTCAAGATACCACCGAAAGTATTGTTTAGTGCTGGACTGATTTATTTTTGCATTGGCATATACTTCAACAAAGGGTCGTGTTTGCAGGGTACCTTCAGCATCAATAAATTTATCACTATTGATTTGATAGTGAGTGGTCAGCTCACTATTTATAAGGGGCATTCGTTCAGACTTTGAGTAATAGACGTCACCATTGGGCATGATAATTTCAATAAAATATGTTTTACCTGGTACACCTGGTAATGCAGGCAACACATAAACTCCTGGTTTCTCTTCATGTCTGATATATTCATAACTATTATCTTCTTCATCGTGTAGTTTTACTATCGCGTTGCTTTCAGGAATTGGCAGCCTTGCTTCGTCAGCTGTAATTCCAATTTCAACTATATTTTGATCAGCAAGCGTACTAATCTGACCTGAAATAATTACCTGGCCACCTGAATTTTCAATATCAAGGGTGATTGGGGTTAGACATCCTACCAATAGCAGGAAAAGGATAATTTGTAAACCCAACTTCACGACAACCTCCTTAGCACACATGGCTATCATTCTCAAAATTTAAAATTGTAGGTTAGGGAAGGCATGGGAGAGCCAAGCACCGATAACTTATAGGCTTTCGGAATAAAGTAATTAGATGCAGGACGTTGATAAAATACAGAATATGCGTTATCGCGACCAAAAAGATTATAAACAGAAAATACTAACGAGTCATCCAGCTTTCTGATAACGTTTCCAATAGTAAAGGAAACATCGAACCTTAAATAATTAGGAATTTTATATTGATTGCGTTGAGAGTAGACAGGGACCACTGTTCCGCCAACAATGTAACTCGTTTCAACAGCAGTAAAAGGGCGACCGGTATTGTATGCAACAAGAAAAGAAAAGGCACCCCCTTTTCGGGAACCCCTGGTTACAACCAAATTAAAATTATGAGGTTTGTTGTAGTTCGATGGATACCATTCCCCATTATTGATAGTTTCGGCATCATGAGTGGATTTAACCTGGAGTTCGGTCTGTGAGTAAGTATAAGAAGCCCAGCCAGTCCATAAGCCTTTTAATTTTCGCATATAAAATTCAGCACCATATGCCCTGCCTTTACCGGCTAACAATTCGGTTTCAATATGATTATTGAGGTATAGCGTAGGAAAATTTTTATACTCAATAAGGTTTTGCATGTTTTTATAGAATACTTCAGCTGATGTTTCCCAAACATTATCTCCCAAATTCCAGAAATATCCAAGGGAATAATTGTCAGCTATCTGAGGTGGAATATATTCGTTACTGACTTGCCAAAGGTCAACGGGTGTAGGGGCAGTTGTATTTGAAATGAGATGGATATATTGACGCATTCTGTTGTATCCAATTTTGAAAGATTGTTTGTTATTAACACTAAAGCGTGCAGAGATGCGAGGCTCAAAACCACCATAGGTATAAATTTTTTCGGCTTTTCCATAATAGGAAGTATCGGTTATTGTGCCTACTGTTTTTGGAAAATCAGGTTGGTAATTAAATACGGTATCGATCCCAATATGAGTGTACCATGAATAACGAATGCCGGCAGAAAGTGATATTTTATCAGATAATTGATAGTCATCATGTAAAAATAGAGAGGCCTCTACGCCATGATTTTTGTCCACCTGTTTATTTATTATAGCAGTATTTCCATTGTAGGGCCCTAATGTTTCCGGTTTTGGCAAATAGGCTGTTGCCTCAAAACCACCAACGATATTATGCTTTTCATTCGGAATATAATTGACTGTTTCTTTTACTTGCCAATAGTCCAGTTTGTTATTTAGTTGCGATGCATCCACACCGGATGGATCGATCAGGCTACTATTATAACGACCATAAACAACCGACAGTACCGGTGATATTTTTTTGTTAGCAAAACTTCGCCATTCTGCGTTGGTGATATAGTTTTGCCAGCCATAAGCAAATTGCTGGGAAAATTGAAAGTAGTCACTGCTCGAGTAATAAGTTATACGAAGAGAACTATTTTCGGAAAACCGGTGCGACAAATTTAGGTTAGCATCGTAGAATAACAACGAGCTATTTTTAACATCCGGGTTTTGTACTTTGTGAAGTAACCAGTCTGAGTGCGAGACCCGGGCACCAACCAATATAGATGTTTTATTTTTTACAAGGGGCCCTTCCGCTAAAAAACGACTGGAAGCAAATCCAACTCCGGCCTGAAATTCCCATTCATCATAATTACCGTTTC
>CAZNRJ010000012.1:0-22558 GCA_964574945.1 uncultured Ohtaekwangia sp.
GAAAAGTCCGTGTCTAACCCCAAAATGATCGATGACAGGGCCCTGGTCTCACAGGTTTTAAGTGGAGATAGGCAGGCTTTTCGTTTGCTAATCAAGCAAAACGAAAGGTTGGTGGGTCATATGATCGCCCGCCTCATTGATCGGCACGAAGACCGCGAGGAACTCTGCCAGGACGTTTTTTTGAAAGTGCATGAAAAGTTAGGGGAGTTTACGTTTCAATCTAAGTTAAGTACGTGGATTGCAACCATTGCTTACCGGCACGGAATCAACCATCTGCGGAAGCGAAAGATTGTGATCAGCGATTTGCCCGAAGAAGAAAGCAAAATTGAGCGGTTTATTGCCATTGATGATGCTTCCGAAACATTGGCCGACCGGCAAATAGAGGATATGGTTCTGTTATTGATTGATAAACTTCCGCCTCAATACAAAGCGATACTCACTTTGTATCATGTGCAGGAGATGACGTATCCTGAGATTGTGGAAATAACCGGCTTGCCCGAAGGAACGGTTAAAAATTATTTATTCAGGGCCAGGCAGTTGTTGAAAGAAAAAGTTAAGCAGTATCTTGGCAAAGAAGAAGTTTTATGAAACACGAGGAAGAGTTACAAAATCAGATTGAACAGGGAATAAAAAACCATGATTCGGATGATGCGCTTGCTTATCAGCATGTTTTTAATTCTCTAAAGAAAGAACCCGACTTTCATGTATCGCTTCGCTTTGCAGATCGGATTGTAGCACTCATTGAAAAAAAGGAAGAAAGAAAAGATTATTGGTGGATGGCCGCTGGCATTTTCATGTTTGTTATAACCCTGATTGTAACCTTAGCCATAGCTAAAATTACCTGGACTACCGGGGCTTTCACTTTTATCCCTGAGCACTATGGATTAGTGGGTTTCGGAATCGTGTTTATCCTGTTGTTGCAATGGGTAGATAAAAAGGTGATTAGAAAACAATTGAATTTGAGATAGCCCAAAATTTTCTTGATTCTGTTTGGTTGCCGAAATATCGCCCCGATGGGCTACCTTAAACCATATTCTTTTTCTACCAGTATCTCATCCCTATGGGCCTAAGGCAGTTTCGTTTTATTTCCAGTTCCGCAGGAACAACATATTAATAGAACCAATCCTGCTGTTAAAAAAGCTCCTTCGTTTGGAACAGAACAAGTGAGCCCACAAGCCGGCTTACCTGGTATTAAATAAATCGTTCACGTCCAAATTTTTCGAAAGCCTCTCCTTTTATGAGAGGCTTTTTTTTTAGACAAAGAATATCAGGTGTCCTGCCTCTTTTAGATGCAGGACACCTTTATCGCTAAACTTTTAAAATTAAGGCTTATTTACAGAATACCTGTCAGCCAGAATAGTTTTAAACCAATGTGTGTATTGATCAGGATTTACTTCAATTTGACTCAGGAGTTGTTGCGGATCAACAAACTTCCAATCTTCCACTTCATCTTTATTAATTATTGGCATGCCATCAAACTTTGCCACAAACACATGATCTAATTCATGTTCGATGAGTTGGTTTGAGAAAGCAACTTCATAAATAAATTTGTGCGAGAAAGCAGGTGTTAATTCAATTCCCAATTCTTCCAGGATTCTCCGCGCAACAGCTTCTTCTATTCTTTCGCCTGGCTTTGGATGGCTGCAACATGCGTTGGACCAAAGCCCGCCACTGTGGTATTTTGATTTCGCCCGCTTCTGAATCAGGATTTCGCCTTTCGAATTTTCAATCATTACTGAAAAAGCCCGGTGCAACGCACCCTTCTTATGTGCCTCCAATTTTTCCATGGTGCCAATCTGTTGATCCTGTTCGTTAACCAGTATTACTTCATCCATAGTTTAATTGAGAAAACAAGCCCTGATAATAAAGATAGGCAATATTAACACTTTGCACCTTTTGGAAGATGCTTTATATGAAGCAGTTTGAGTTTCTATTTCTTTTTGCCTTTCATCAAAATATTTATATCATACCCGAAAATAAATGATGACGAAGAATCCCAAAATGGAATTAACAATTCCCACAATGACAAAATAATGAATCCTTTAATTTCAAAAAGCTCGATAATACAAACCATATCTATTAATTTTGTGCATTCAATTCTGGCCTGAAATGTGACGGTTGGTTCTGTGAAGTAATCATAATTGAAATGAAATTTTTGTACACTACTTTAACCGCTGCGGTTTTCTGCTATTTTTTTGTACTCCCGGCAACGGCTCAAACATTCTCCTCTTCAAACAACGGATCGTTTAGTACAGGATCGAACTGGTCGGGAGGCACAGCGCCCCCCTTAAGCGGGCAGTCCTATGGTTCCGTTACCGTTAACAATAACATGAGCATTACCGGCAACTACACGGTTGCCAGTTTTATACTAAATGTTCAATCAGGTGGCATTCTTACTATAAATGGAAACTTAACACAGAGCAACAGCGGTGGTACAATTAATGTTAGCGGAACGTTGATTATTACAGGTACTCTTTCTGTACTATCTGATGCTTCAAGTTTTAAAATCTTGCCTGGCGGAACGGTAATTGTTGAGGGAAATACCTCTATCTCAAATAACAATTCTGTTGTGGTAGGTACCAACGTGGCACCACCCCCTTACGCAAATTTGGTTTTGAAATCAAATGTCTCTTTTGCTTCGGGCGGATCTGGAATGACCGTTAATCAAAATGGCCGGGTAGCAGTCTTTGGAGATATTACGGGTTCATCTGGCGGCAGTGTATTGCAAATAAATAATGGCGGGCAAATGTATGTTCATGGAAATATTAACCTGTCGGGTGGCGGTGCACAAATAAATAACAGCAACAGCACAAGTCCTTATGGGTTGTATGTAAACGGAACAACCACTAACAGCGGTGGGGGCGCCAGCACTACTTCAAACAAAGCTGATAAAGCAACTATGCAGAGTAACAATCCTGATTTTGCTAATTGGCTTGCCTCACTTTCTAACAGCCCGCTTCCTGTTACTTTAACTGATTTTAAAATCAACCGTATTTCTGAATCCGATATCTCGCTGGCGTGGTCAACCGCGAGCGAATTAAACTTTGATCATTTTGAGGTTGAGAAATCCGTAGACGGGAAAGTCTTTGCAGCTATTGGAAAAGTTCAGGGACATGGAACTTCAAATGTTAAACATGATTATGAGTTTATTGATGTTGCCCCGCTCATTGGAAAAAACTACTATCGGTTAACCGCAATAGATTTTGATGGTTATACAGAAAGTTTTAAGGTGATTGCTGCCGATTTCGTAAGCAGCAAAAACATATCAGTATATCCCAATCCATTGGTAAATGATGATTTACATATCGATTTGAATTTTGAGGACGGTAACACCACCTTTATTAGTATTACCGATTCGTACGGAAGTGCAATTCTTTCAACAAGTTCAACAGGGTCTAAAACAAGCTTACCGATATCGCTTAAGCCGGGGGTTTACATGGTGAGTGTAACCAATGGTTCAGTCAGGCAGGTAAGTCGCCTTTTGGTGAAGTGATACGTAATGCCAAAAACCGGTATTCTTTGTCCACCAATGTTACTTTAAGGTTAATTTGTTAACATTGAGGTAATAAATAAAGTAATACGGTGATTAAAAGTTTAATGAAAAGGACCTGTCAATCCTTCAAATTGATAAGTCCTTGTTTTTTTGGAACCATCTCATTCCTACCCGCACAACCAGACGACCGGGAAATTGTTAACCAACCTATTGAATGGTTTGTCCTTGTCTCAAACATTAAGGTTCACAAAAACATAACGCTATTAGCTGAAAGTCATTTTAGATTTGCACAGTCATTTGATCCTATGCAGTTTCAAATGCGAACGGGTATAGACTTTCATCTTACCAAACATCTATCCGTTTTGCAAGGCTATGCGTATACCTGGAATCCAATCTATGGAAAGCAGCCTGCTACCTTTGTAAATAATGAGCATCGCATTTTTGAGCAACTAAATTATAAGCATTCACTTGGCAGGTGGATGCTTGGCCATCGCATACGGCTGGAGCAGCGATACATCCAGACTCACACCAAAGACCAGAACGGAAATATAATTGATAATGGTTACTCGTTGCATGTTAACCGTGCACGCTACCGTTTTAATGCTGTGCTCCCTCTTCATGGTGAAAAACTAGAACCAAAAATGTTTTTTATAAATGTGTATGATGAAGTTTTTCTAAGTTGGGGCGACCCCGTAACATTTCACGAACCTGACCAAAACAGAATTTTTGTTGGCGGGGGATACCAGTTTACAAAACTCGTTAGTGCCCAGGCAGGAGCTTTTTATCAACTGCTTATAAAAGCTAATGGAACCAAACAGGAAAACAACATTGGCATACAAGCTCAGCTAACTTATAATTTCGATTTCACTAAGAAAGAAAATTGAAGACTAATGTGCCTCCAGCCAATTTTTCCCAATCCCCACCTCCACTTCCATCGGTACATCCAGGATTACTGCCGAGCGCATTAGCTCAATTACTTTTTTCTTCACATAATCCTGCTCGTCTTTATGCACATCAAAAACCAATTCATCATGCACCTGCATAGTCATTTTTGTTTTTAATTGTTCACGCTGCAACCATCGATGAATCAAAATCATGGCAATTTTAATAATATCAGCCGCACTTCCCTGGATAGGTGCGTTAATCGCGTTGCGCTCAGCAAACCCCCGGGTGGTAATATTTCTTGAGTTGATATCACGCAAGTAGCGCCTTCTTCCCAAAATTGTTTCAACATATTCGTTCTCACGCGCAAAGTTTATGGAATCATCCATATAGCGTTTGATGGCCGAGAACTCCGTGAAGTATGACTCGATAATTTCAGCCGCTTCCGTGCGCGAGATGCCCAGGTTTTGAGAAAGACCAAAGGCGGTGCTCCCATACAAAATCCCAAAGTTCACTTCCTTGGCTTTACGCCTCATGTCGGGCGTTACTTTTTCAAGTGCAACCTTAAAAACTTTGGCGGCTGTAGTAGCATGAATGTCGCGCCTGCTGCGGAACGCTTCAATCATGGTTGCATCTTTTGCAAACGAAGCAGCTATACGCAATTCAATTTGCGAGTAGTCGGCAGACATAAACAAATAATCATTACTGCGCGGAACAAACGCACCACGAATCTGCCTTCCTTTTTCCGTGCGGATGGGAATATTTTGAAGGTTGGGATTGTTTGAACTCAAACGCCCGGTGGCTGCAACAGCTTGCCGGTAGTCCGTATGAATGCGATGGTCAAACTTGCTTACCATTTTTGGCAACGCATCCACGTAAGTGGATCTTAGTTTTTCATACTCGCGGAAGTCAAGAATTTTTTTTGCGATCTCATGTTCACCCGCCAGCTTAACCAGCACTTCTTCGCCTGTGGCATATTGACCGGTCTTTGTTTTCTTGGCCTTATCCAACAGCTTCATCTTGTCGAACAACACTTCGCCCAATTGCTTTGGCGATGCGATGTTAAATTCAGTACCTGCAATTTCAAAAATCTCTTTCTGCACCTTGTGGCTATCGGTACGCAATGCTTCCGACATCCATTTTAATGTTTCCTCATCGATGCTTACTCCTTCAAATTCCATGGTAGCCAATACTGTAAGCAATGGTATTTCGACATCATTTAACAAACGCCATTGTCCTTTTCGTTCAAGCTCTTGCTTTAAGGGTTGTTTAAGTTGAAGCACTTTATCGATGCGCTCACACGCTACTTCAACGGCAGAATTATTTTCAGTTGCTAATTGATAATCCAAATACTGGCCGCATAAAATTGCAAGGTCGTGCGAAGCTTCAGGTTCAATTAAATAATGCGCAAGCAGGGTATCGAACAGCTTGCCTCGAATATGTATCCCCAACTTTTTTAGCGCGAGTACCGATGACTTAATGTTATGGCCAACTTTACCAATCAGTTCATTTTCAAAAACATCTTTAAACTCAGCCGCAATGTTTTCACTCGTAATTTTTACAAAGTGCGCTTCCCCAACTGTGTATGAAAAAACAAAGTCTTTAGCTTCGAAATCAAAATTTTCATCACCTGTAGTAATTACATCAAACGAAAATTCTTTCTGTTCTTTTAGTTTCTGTATCAGGTGTTGGCGCGCATCTTCTTTATCAATAGTTTGATAAGAAATGGTTGCGCTGTCAAAACTCTTTTTCTCAACAACTTGCTCATTCGCGGGTTCGGCCAATCCAAACATAGACAGTTGGGCGGCCTTAGGCGATGAAGGTGAATCTGTGCCTGACGAACCTGGTGATGCTGGCAACCCAAAAATGCGTGGCATCATGGTTTTAAATTCCAATTCCTCTAAAATTGGTTTTAGCTTATCCATGTCCGGTCCGGTATACACCAAATCTTCCTCGCTCCACGTAACCTTAACATCAGTAACAATAGTGGCCAGTTGCTTTGAAAGGATTGCCTGATGGCCAAACTCTTCTACCCGTTCTTTTTGCTTGCCTTTCAATTCGCTTGCATGGGCCACCACATTCTCAACCGTCTTATATTTCTTCAATAAATCGGCTGCGGTTTTTGGCCCCACTCCGGGTATGCCCGGAATATTATCGGATGCATCGCCTTGCAAACCGAGGATATCAATTACCTGCGACACATTTTCTATATCCCACTTTTCGCACACTTCTTTAGGCCCCATGATGTCTACGGAATTGCCCATGTAAGCCGGCTTGTATAACTTGATTTTATCTGTAACCAATTGACCAAAATCTTTGTCGGGGGTCATCATAAAAACTTCAAAGCCTTCTTTCTCTGCCCGTTTGGCAATGGTGCCAATGATGTCATCCGCCTCAAAGCCATCTAACTCTAAAATAGGAATGTTGAAGCCGCGAATAATTTCCTTTACAATCGGGATTCCGCTCCTGATATCTTCCGGTGATTCCTGGCGTGTGGCTTTGTATTCCTTAAAAATTTCATCGCGAAAAGTGGGGGCTGCCGTATCAAATGCAACAGCAATGTGTGTGGGTTTTTGTTTTTGAATTACTTCCAGTAACGTATTGGTAAATCCAAACGGCACCGAGGTGTTATGTCCTTTGGAGTTAATGCGTGGGTTTTTGGTAAAAGCAAAGTGAGCGCGATAGATCAATGCATACGCATCAAGCAAAAAAAGTTTTTTATCAGCCATGGCGCGAAGGTAGAAAGAAGAGGCAGAAGTTTATAGCAAACTATTGCTTAAAGGCTTTCAATTTTTTTATGCCCTATTCTGTTTTTACGAGATGATATTGAATCCCTGAGGCGGATTTATCAGTAAGGTGCAGCACGCGTCCGCCACGCACCGCTTCAAACTGGGCCCAGAATATATCCGTCTTCCCTTCAAATCTTTTAGTTGCGGTTATATCCCAGTTTGTTACCTGATAGTTACCATTATATTTCTGATCGTAAAATTTCAAATTACCCACCATACCAAAAGCTCCCTTGTGATTGCTGTTGTAGGTTCCATCTCCATTAAATGTAAATGAATTGGCTGATGACGAGGTATTCATGCCGGCATAAGATCCTGTAACTGTATTATACATATCAACATAAGACCCTGAACTCTCACTCCAAGTACCTACAAGATCAGATACGGTAACAGCGAACTTATTGTAGTTAAACATTGCCTCTACTTTTTTCTGATCAGAAAATTCTTGCTGAAATGTTGCTGCAGAAGGAGAGAGTATTTCTATACAGCGAGAAACTCCTTTCTCTGTAATTACCCGAAATCCAAGATGGTATTTTTTTCCAGTGGCTTTTTCGATTACATCCGCTTCGTAAAAATAAATGCAAAAGTAGCAGTATGAATCATTTTTAAATTTACGAATGTTGCTTACTGTATATCGGGGTTGAATAAGTTGATCAAACAAGTTGCCTTCAATATCATTCGTGCTTCTTAGTTCATCAGTTATGGCAATCCCATAATGAAGCAATGTGGTTATTGATCCCTTTGTAACCCGCACATAATCCGCAAAAGGCTGAGCCACCCAGCCATCATCAAAGTTGTTAGTGGACATAGTGATACCGCTAATACCCGGTGCATTGGTTATTAAATTCTGAATTTGTTGGGAGGGTTGTTCGATCTTTACATCTATGGGCTGTACATCCGGCTTCTTTACATCAAGAGAGCCCAGCATCTTTTCAACGTCTTTCATAAACTCCTGGCTGTTCATCAGCACCATGATGCTCACCTCCACCCCATAACCGGAAATTGTGCTTAGCAACGAGTAAGCGTCTTTGTTTTCGAACTTAAAAACTGAAACTCCTGAATTGGAAGTCCACCCATCTTTCACTTCAGTTTCCGGTTTTGGCGGAGTTGCTGTGCCATAATTATCTTTAACCATGAGTGAATTCCATTCGCTGCTGTAATCCGTAGCCGGATCGCCACTACTTTTGATGCTCTTATAAATTGTAATGCGGCACCAGCCTTTTGTTTTGTTGTTAGTTTTGTAATATGAGGCTGCGTAGTCTTTAATTTCTTTGCTCCAGCCGATAGGCGGAGTGTAAGTAACTATATCGAAGGTTTGAGTTTGTGCGAATGAGTGAATTGCAACCAGCAAGATCACATAAAGACTAATTAGTTTTTTCATATCAATTTCTTTTTTTTGAATCCTTTATAACAATCCATTATCACGTGCAATCTTAAGCAGCAACTGAACACTGTGTGCATTGAATTTGCGCAGAAGGTTTTTTCTATGGGTCTCCACGGTAAGCGGACTTAAAAAAAGTTTTTCAGCAATTTGCGGGCCCGTCAATCCATCCGACAACAATAAAAGAATTTCCTTTTCCCTTCTTGTGAGCACAATTGAATTATCGCTGGGCTTGCCGCGCTGAAACTGTTCCAATACTTTATCATTGGCAGCCGCGCTCAAATACACTTTATCCTGCAAAACCGTGTTGATAGATTCAATCAGTTCCGAACGTTCCATGTTCTTTAATACATAGCCATTTCCACCCCGTTGCAATAAGCCCGTAATAATGCTCGCTTCATTGGTAGAGGTAAGTCCAATAATCTTTGAATGTTTATTCTTCACCCGGATTTTCTCGCATAGCTGCAATCCATCCATATCGGGTAAACTGATATCAAGAAGAATAATGTCAGGAGTCTCACCCGTCAAAAAATCAAGCGCTTCGGCAGCGGTTTTGCTGGAGCCTACAATTTGAAACGAAGCCTCATCTTTCAGCATAGTTTTTATGCCATCGCGCACCAAAGGATGATCATCCACAATTAAAATTGTCGTTGCCTTACTCATTGATTAGAAAGTCCATCATGACCGTTGTTCCAATATTTTTTTCTGAGTCGATACTCATCTTCCCATTCAAGTAATTAACCCTGCTTTGAATGGTAGCAATGCCCGAATGGGGCAACTCATCCACTTCCTGTGCATTAAATCCTTTTCCATTGTCTTCTACAATTACGCTCAGGCGTTCGTTTTCACGTATGAACTGAATGATGGCTTCGGTTGCGTACGCATGTTTTATAATGTTATTCAATAACTCCTGAATAATCCGAAACAACATAATCTCAGTAGTGGCATTGAGTCGCTTATTCATTCCATGAACTTCAAGCGATACGGTGAGCAATTTTCCTGCACTGATGTTATCACATAAATCCCTCACTGCATTTACCAATCCAAGTTTCATTAGTACTTCAGGCATCATGTTGTGAGCGATTCGTCTTACCTCCACGGAAGCAGTATCCACAATTGAATAACTCTTTTGAAACAGGTCATTTTCTTTTAACATGGGTGTGTCATGCTGAAGAGTGCTGAAATACATTTTTACGGTAGAGAACAAACCTCCTAATCCGTCATGCAAATCTTTAGCAATTCGTGTGCGCTCCGCTTCCTGTCCATTGATCATACTTTGCAGGGACACAACTTGCTGCCGTCTTTCTAAAAATTTAATCTGCTCCTGCTGATATTTTCTATCTTGCTCCGCCAATAGATTTTTCTGCCTGGAATTTCGGTAGAATAACCCAAGAATGATCAAGGCTCCTGATGCTGCTATTCCCCCGGCTATCAAAAATCGGTTTCGCCTTACTACTTCCAACTCATTTTGTGTATTGGTAATCATGAGAGCAGCAATCTCCCGCTCTTTCTTTTGATTCTGATATTTCGACTCCAATGAAAGTGTAATCTTATGCGTCTCCTGATTCAACGCGCTGTCTGCATATATTTTGTTTTGCTCGGCATAGGTTAATGCTTTTTTAAAATCTCCTTTTTGGGATGCTATGTTCTTCAATACTTCATAGGTATCCGCAACAACCTGATACAGCTTTAATTGCTTGCCCATCACATTAGCTTCCTGAGCATACTTTTCTGCTTCTGAATAATTTCCTGTTTTAAAGTAAAAGTTAGCAACGTTGTCCGCAGCTTCACTTTGTAATAACCTATTGCCAACACTTTTATTCAATTGATACGATTTTAGATAAGCAACTTTAGCTTTCTCAAAGTCATGAATGATTTGGTAATAGTAGCCCTCATTATTAGCCACCATAGCAGAAAGAATAACATTGTCAATCGATTGATTAATGGCAATGGCTGAGTCCAAATATTTTTTACTGGTTCCAATATCATTCTGTTTGATATAGGCATCAAAAATGTTGAGGTGCAACATGACCCGATAGCGACTTTCATGCGGATATCCCTTTATCAACAATGCTTTCTTCGCATACTCAATCGCTTTTGAATATTGTTTCCCGCCAAGAAAATTATAAGAAATACTGCTATACGTTTGAGGTAGCATACTTTTCAATTGCATTGAATTTGAGGCGTCAATTAAATGAACAGCCTTCAATAAATATTCTATTGATGTGCTATAATCTGATTGATAGTTGTATACGTATGCAAATGCATTGTAACATCGCACCTCCAGCACGGTGTCTTTACCTTCATGCGCAGCCTTCAGGGCTTCGTCTAAATAGTGTTTAGCACTATCATAATTGTTAAGGTTGGTGAAGTTCATTCCCAAACGAAAATGGGCCAAACCAAGACTTTTCTTATCATCCATTTCCTCTACCAGATGCAATGCCTTAGAGGCATATTGCAACGATGAGTCATACAAACCGCGATCAAAAAAATAATCTTGCAGTTGTGTGTAAGCTTTAACTGAATTACTATCGGGCTTAGTTTTTTCAGCAATAACAACAAGACTATCAGTATAATTTTTCGATACCGGTTGGGCCATCAAAAAATTACTTAGCAGATTGACCTGTAATACGAGTACGAAATATCGAACCGAACATTTCATTGTCCTAAATTACGGTATTGACAAGTCTCACCTTCTACCTGCTTTCAGGTATATTTTATCAGTACTAATTCATGGTTTTCAGGTATTGAGCCGGCAAATGGTTACACCTACTTTTATCCGGTAATCTTACCCTAACCATCTTTAGTATGAAAAAGATCGTCATATTTTTTGCCACCCTTATAGTAAGTGTTAGTGCATTTTCTACCGTACGTACGGTGAGCAACACCCCGGCAACACTTGGTCAGTTCAACACGATACAGGCCGCTATTGATGCCAGTGCCGATAGCGATACGGTATATGTTTATGGTAGTCCTAACGTGTATGCTGCCTTCAATATCGTAGATAAAAAAATAACTGTAATTGGTCCGGGCTGGTTGCCAGATAAGAATCTTCCTTTACAGGCTGTTGTCAATGGTGCTAACCTGCGCAACTCTCCGGCAGGCGGAAGCCCAGATGGCTCGGAATTGCATGGGATTATTTTTACAGGTCAAGTGAATCTCTCGCAAAATGCTGTGAGTGGTGATTTTGGTGTTAACAATTTGCGGATCATCCGGTGTCAATTTAACGTGAATGTTGAGATACCACTTGCGTCAAGTGGGTTTTTGTTTGAAGGCTGCATCTTTTTTTACTATGTTAATTTTAGTTCCGCTACATATCAAAATTTCCTCTTTCAGAATAATCTGTTCTACTTTCAATCGTCTTTCATAATTAATTCTCTTTCCAATAGTGTTAACGTTCGGTTCGATCACAATCTTTTTACGAGTAATAATAATAGCGGAGGTGGTACTTACTCAATCTTTGCAACTAATTGCAGGTTCATTACGCTCACCAATAATATTTTCAACCAGACCAACGCGGGCAACAATCTTAGCTTTAGCACATTTAACAACAACATTACCAACAACATCACCTTAAACTCAGCCAATGCAACCTCCAACGCAACACCTTGGGCTGTTAATAGCAATGTGGATGGTGGCGGCAATGTAGCCAACACCAGTCCTGGCATGGTTGATCAAACGGCTGTGAATGCAGGTTCTTCAAACGCACTTTTAAATTTTACAATCGCAAGTGGCCCTGCCAATAACTCAGGAAGTGATGGAAAAGACATGGGCCTTTTATTTGACGCAACCGGCAGTTTAAACTGGGCAAACAGCCGCAACAGTCGCTTGCCGCGAATCTTCAGTATGAACATTACAACCCCCACGGTAACACCGGGTGGAAATTTGAGTGTGACGGTAGATGCGAGGAAGAGCAACTAACTAAAAGTAGGCAGTTGGCAGTATGCAGTTGACAAAGTTGAGTCAACATTAGTGTTAACAAGAGATGAGAAGGATGATTGGTAGTAATGAGGCATTTCTCAAAATGAAGTTTAGTACGCAGATGACTGCTTACTGTCTGCTGCTTACTGCTTACTTTTTAATTCCTTCCTCCTTAACTGCTCAAACTATACTAAAAGCCGAATATTTTTTTGACACCGATCCCGGAAACGGAAATGGCTTACCCATTACATTTACACCCACGGGTGGTAATGTGGTTTTTACAACCAATATTCCTACCACTTCCTTATCAGCAGGCTTTCATCATTTGGCAATACGCGTTAAAGAAACAGGTGGGCTATGGAGCCAGTTTGAGCATCGCGGATTTTATTTAACAACTTCCACAGCCACTGCGCCTGACATTGCGGCTGCTGAATATTTCTTTGACACTGACCCGGGACAAGGGGCGGGAACATCCATCCCGGTAACGGCAGGGGCAACAGCAAATTTTGTTGTAAGCATTCCAACAACAAGCCTTACGCCAGGCTTTCATTTTCTGGCTATTCGCACTAAGGCATTAGATGGCAGATGGGGATTGTTTGAAGGGCGCGGATTTTACATTACTACATTAACTGCCAACGCTCCAAACCTGGCTGCTGCCGAATATTTTTTTGATACTGACCCTGGGGTTGGAAACGGAACTTCTATCCCCATTACATCAGGAGCGACTGCAAATTTTATTGCAAGCATTCCTACTACAAGTCTTGCGCCCGGTTTTCATTTTGTTGCCATCCGAACAAAAGGAATTGATGGCCGCTGGGGAATTTTTGAAAGCCGTGGATTTTATATCACCTCCTCCACAACCGATGCTCCCAACATTGCCAAAGCGGAATACTTTTTTGATACTGATCCCGGCCAGGGAAACGGCATTCCAATTTCCATTACACCGGGTGCCATTTCAAACTTTACAGTGAGCTTACCCTCTACTGGGCTTACGCCCGGATTTCATTTTCTTGCCATTCGCACCCAGGGTGCTGATGGACGCTGGGGAATTTTTGAAAGTCGAGGGTTTTATTTTTCACCTATTGCAGGTGCTTCAACCGATATTGTTGCTGCTGAATACTATATCGATAGTATTGATCCCGGAGAAGGAAATGGAAGTCCGCTAACAGTACTTACACCCGGCCCTACCATCAATCAAAACTTTGATCTCACACTTAATGGTATTCCATCAGGAGCGCGCACGTTAAACATCCGTGCAAAAGATAGTGCGGGCATCTGGAGCCAGGTGGCCACCCAGCCTTTCAATGTGTTGGCCTGCACACCACCTTCCGTGCCAACAGCAACCGGGGATTCCCGTTGCAATAGCGGCACATTACAACTTAATGCAACAAGTGGCGCAAATGTTGGGCAAGTGTACCGCTGGTATGCAGATGCAAGCAGCACAACGGTTTTGTTTACAGGCGCTGCATTTACAACCCCTGTATTAAATGCAACTACAGATTTTTTTGTGAGTGTTTTTGATCCCGCAACCCTTTGTGAAAGCACCCGGGCAATTGTAACCGCAGGAATTGTAAGTACAACCCCGCCAACATTAAACATTACAGGCAGTGTTACCATCTGCGATGGCAACTCAATCACGTTGAGTGCACCTGTTGGGTTTGCAACGTATGCATGGTCAAATGGAGAAGCAACACGCGAGATTTCGGTAAAGACTGCCGGGGATTATACAGTTATAGTGGGTAACGCAACGTGCCAAAGCACTCCTTCTGCTCCCGCTACCATTGTTGTTTCAGCCAGGCCGGCAAAACCTATTGTTACAACAAGCGGTACAACTAACTTATGTGATGGTGCAACCGTAACGCTCACTGCACCGGCAGGATTTTCTTACGCGTGGTCATCAGGTGAAGTAACTCAGTCTATTGTAGTCAGTGCGACTGGCAATTATTCTGTAGTTGTTTCTAATGCAAGTAATTGTGCGAGTTCAGCATCAGATGCCATTCCAGTTGTGGCCACCACCACTCCGGCCATTCCAGTCATTCAGGTTTTCGGCAGCGCAACATTATGTGGCACCAATACAGTGGGGCTTTTGGCGCCATCGGGATTTTCAATTTATCAATGGTCGAACGGGCAAACTACACAAGGAATTACAGTATCGACAGTCGGCACCTATTCCGTTATTGTAGGTAATGCAGCTACTTGTTTGTCGTTGGCTTCAAATGATATTGTTGTTACTGCCACCGGACAACCTTGTACTTCATCGGGGGGCACCAATGCTCCACCGGTAATTGATACTACTCCATTTGCTACCATCATTGAGGGAAGACTTGTTATTGATCTTACCACACGCATCAGTGATCCGGACAATAACATTAACTTCTCTTCGCTGCGCGTGATCGACAATGTTACTTCACGCGGAGTTACTGCCACTATCTCATCTTCATTTGAATTGATCGTTGACTATGCGAATACTCCGTTCACCGGACTGGATCGCATAACCCTTGAAGTATGTGACCTGGCCGGTGCTTGCGCACAAAAGGTAATTGATATTGAAGTGGTGGGAGAAGTAGAAGTCTTTAATGGTATTACCCCTGACGGGGATGGGTTGAATGATTTTCTTTTCATAAAATACCTGAATGTGGTGGACGGGGCCGATAGAAATAAAGTCACCATTCTAAATCGCTGGGGAGATGTTGTATTTGAGATTGATGATTACGATAACCTAAGCCGGGTTTTTGCGGGCCAAACTAATTCCGGTAACGATCTTCCATCAGGAACTTATTTCTATAAAATTGATTTCGTGCTGAGCAATTCATCCATCAATGGATATATCACTTTAAAACGTTGAGCCAATGAAAAAACTAATTACCCTGTTTGTTTTTTTCTGTAGCGTTTCCGCGATGGCCCAGCAAGATCCCCTGTATTCACAATACATAAACAATTTGCTGCTTATCAACCCAGCTTATTCGGGCAGTACTACCGACTTAAACATGTCGGCAATGTACCGCAAACAATGGGTAGGTTTTGAAGGGAGTCCTGCCACTTTCAATGCGAATGGACACATGGCACTGTCGAATAACCGGATGGGTGCCGGGCTCATTGTGCTACAGGATAAAATTGGAAGTGATAAAACATCTGAGATTACCTTCACCTACGGATATCATATTCCCCTGAACAATGAACTTACTTTATCGTTCGGGTTACAAGGCGGGGCGATCAATTACTATAGTGATTACTCTGATTTAAAAATAAACCCTGCCGACAGTAAGTTCACCAACCAAAGTGTCTGGAAGCCAAACCTCGGCACAGGTCTCATCCTTAAGAGCGAAAATTTTTTAGTGAGTCTTTCGGTTCCCAAATTGTTGGAGGCAAATTCAACCGTTGAACAACTAAGTACAAGCTTATACAATCAACATGCCTATGCGTTGGGTGCTTATGTATTTCAAATGTCATATCGCATCAAATTAAAACCCTGGATTTTGGCACGCATGGTAAGCGGGGCGCCTGCTTCGGTAGACTATGGTGCATCTATAAAAGTAGACGACAGCTACTCGCTGGGATTTTTTACCCGGAACTTTGAGACCTATGGCACCTTCGCCCAAATAAACCTGGGCGATCATTTGCGTTTTGCCTATGTGTTTGAATTGCCCACCAAAAATTCGGTAGGCACACAATTTACAACGCATGAACTTACGGTGGGTGTGCGACTAAGTACGCTAAGTTTTCATGACCTGGATAAGGTGAGAAATTTTTAGTTCTCAAGAGAGAATAGTACCCAGCCTGATTGTTTCCGGAATTGTCGTTACAATCCATTTCTAAAATTTCGTATTTTTAAGATATGGAAGCTGTGATTGTAAGTCCGCCCCGCACGATTATGGAAGTGTTTAAAATGCTGCCGGAAGGTACGCTGGCGGAAGTAATCGAAAACACTTTGTATATGTCGCCAACACCAGTAACGCCACATCAGCGTATAGTTTCAAAACTCCTAATCAAAATGGGTAGTTTTGTAGATGAAAGAAATTTAGGAGAGATTTTTACAGCTCCGTTCGATGTGTTTTTAGATGAAACATCTAATGCGGTTCAACCTGATATTTTAATTGTTCTTAATGAAAACCGAAGGATCATTGATGAGAAAAGTACTATTCATGGTGTGCCTGATTTAATTGTTGAAATTCTTTCCCCGGGAAATAAAAAACACGACCTGATCACCAAGCGAGCCCTTTACGAAAAATTTGGTGTGAAAGAGTATTGGGTGATCGATCCGGCCACTAAAGAATCCATCGGGTTTTCATTAACAGATCATTCATACACTGAATTTTTTAAGGGTAATGGTGAAATTCATTCACAGTTACTCGCCAGCTCTTTCGCTTTTTAAGATTACTCTTTCTTTTTCATTCATTTCTGGCTAAATAGGGTTTCTAAATCGTTTGCATCATGGAAACCAGCACGCCTTTACAACAGTTTTTGAAATGGGAAAAGGAAACCCCGAACAGCATCATGTTTCGTCAGCCTTTCTCCGGTGAATGGAGAAACTGGAGCTATCAGCAAGCTGGCGATGAAATACGAAAGATTGCTTCCGGATTAAAAGCATTAAATCTTTCCCCCCGCAGCAATATTGCGCTGCTTTCAAAAAACTGCGCTCAATGGATCATGGCTGATTTAGCCATTATGATGGCAGGCCATGTTTCTGTTCCTCTTTATGCCACACTTACGGCTCCTTCCATAAAACAAATTCTTGAACACAGCGAAGCAAAAGCAATTTTCATTGGGAAGCTTGATAAGTATAGTGAACAAAAAGATGGCATTCCTCAAGGCGTGTTGAAAATCGGCATGGAACTATACGGCATACAGGAATCTGTGTCGATAGAAAAAATGACAGCAACTGAAAAGCCACTAACTGAAATTGCAACCTGGGACCGGGATGAAGTGCTCACCATCATGTACACATCCGGCACTACCGGTAAACCAAAAGGTGTGATGCACTCAGCCGGAAATTTTGATGCGATTGTACAAACAGGTATCATCGACTTAGAACTTCCCATGCACCCACGACTGTTTTCCTACTTGCCCATTAGTCACATTGCTGAACGCGCAGGAATTGAAATGATTGGAATTTATAGAGGCGCTACTTTCTCTTTTGCAGAGTCGCTGGAAACTTTTCCGAAAAACCTGGCGGATACCCAACCCAATTTATTTTTTGCAGTGCCGCGCATCTGGGCAAAGTTCCGCGAGAAAATTTCCGAGAAGCTTCCTCCTAAAAAATTGAATACGTTGTTATCTATCCCCGTCATCAATAACATTATCCGCAAAAGCATAAAGAAAAAATTAGGACTTGCCGAGGCAACCCACATTTATTCCGGTGCAGCCCCTATTTCGGTTGAGTTGTTAGAGTGGTTTGATAAGATCGGGGTAACCATTTACCAGGCCATTGGTATGACGGAAGATTGTATCTGCTCTCACTTCAATCGCAAGGGCGCCAATCGGTTTGGAACGGTGGGCAAACCCCTTACGGGAGTTCAGGTTAAAATTGCAGACGATGGTGAGTTCCGGTTAAAGTGTGCGGGCATGATGAAGGGATATTATAAAGAACCTGAGTTGAGTGCCGCTTCCTTTGATGAAGACGGGTATTTTAAAACCGGTGACAAAGGCGAATACAGTACCGATGGATACCTTTCCATTATCGGCCGTGTGAAGGATCAGTTTAAAACGGATAAAGGAAAATATGTTTCACCGGCACCCATAGAAATGTTGCTACTCGCCAATGCTGATATTGAACAGGCGTGTGTGGTGGGCATGGGTATTCCGCAGCCTATCGCGTTAGTTGTGCTATCCGCTGCGGGCAAAGCCAAATCAAAAGATGAACTCATTGCAAGCTTATCGACTTCACTCGCTGAAGTAAATCCTGGTTTGGAGTCGTATGAAAAACTTGAAAAGATGGTGGTGATGCAGAATGACTGGACCGTGGAAAACGGGTTAATCACGCCTACCTTAAAAGTAAAGCGCAACGAAGTAGAAAAAATTCATTTGCCCAGGTATCCTGCCTGGTACCAGGCACAACCGGGTGTAGTGGTATGGGAGTGACACAAATCATAGTATAGCCTGATTTATTTCATGGTATGGGGTAAGGTGGAGTGTAATCTTTGGTACGGCAACAAAAAACATTTTACACTTAAATCAACATACTTATGAAAAAGCGCGAGCCCGTAAAAACTATTATGACCCGGAACATTCATGTGGTGCAGTTAGATGATAAGCTAACGGATGTGCTTGACCTTGTTCGCAAACATGCTATCCGGCACGTGCCGGTAGTTCATGGAAAGCAATTGGTGGGTATTGTTAGCAAAACCGATTTAAACCGGTTAACCTTCAGCAGTTTATTTGCCGGCCAGGATGAGACCGATGAAGCCGTGCTGGACATGCTTACTATTGCGCAAGTAATGTCGCACAGGCCACGCGTGGTAAAAGCCAGCGATACCATTAAAGAAGTAGCAGAAATTTTATCAACAGAAGAATTTCATGCCCTGCCGGTGGTAGATGAAAATGATGAAACCAACCTGGTTGGCATTGTAACTACCACTGATGTAATCAGGTACATGCTGGAGCAGTATTGACTAAAGGTTGACAACCTTTCTTATCGGATGTAAAAAAGGTTGTCAACCTTTAAATGCGTAACATCAGTTATTCAAACCTTGCTTTAAAGAACTCAAGTGTATGCTTGTAGGCATCTGCTGTAAACGCTTCATCAAATTTAGGATTGCTTGGGTTTGCAAAGGCATGATCGGCATCATACGCTTTCACGGTTAGTTTTTTACCGGCCGATTTCATGCTGGCTTCAAACGTATCCATCACCTCTTTATTGATCCATTTGTCCTGCGTGGGCCAAATGTTTAACACATCGGCATTCAACGATTTTAGTTTTGCTGCATCTGTTTCGGGCATTCCATAATACATCACACATGCTACAGCTTGCTTTTGCGCAGTCAGCGATGCTTGCAACGAAAGCCCGCCCCCGAAACACCAGCCAATCGTTCCTACTTTGGCCGACTTACCGGCATATTCCAATGCCCCTTTTATAATAGCCGTTCCACGATCTGCTTTAAATTCGCCCATGTACTTACCCGCTTCATCACTGGCAGTTGCCACTTTGCCATCATACATATCCAGTGCAATCACATTTACATTCCCCAGGTCATCGTAAAGTTTTTCCGCTTCCCGTTTAATATGATCATTCAATCCCCACCACTCCTGAAATACAAATATCCAATTGTTGGTTTTTGTTTTTGCCTGAAGCAGGTACCCACCGGCTTCTTTTCCATCCGGAGTTTTAAAGGTTATCATTTTGCCTGCTTCACTTTCGTGGATATAAGGAAGCGGATCAGGGTGATTCCTGTTAAACTCTTTGCTGGAAGCAAACACCGCAAACTTATCGATGCTTGAGGTGTGGCACACGGTGATGTCATTTTGTGAGAAGGCTGCGAGCGAACCTGCTGCAGCCATCATTGTTAGAAGAAATTTTTTCATAATATTTAAGTTTAGTTTTTTTTAATGTTAAGTCCTTCTTAAAAGTCAGAGAAAATTTGAAATGTCTTTCCGGGCTTGACCCGGAATCTCTTTTAGATTCTCTAAGACGAGATCGCGGCTCAAAGCCTGCCTATGCCGAAGCTTCACTATGCGAAACGCTTCGTGTAGCATAGCGGCTATGCGCCTTTAGGGCCGCGATGACAGATTGACTTTCGGGAACCCATTTCTTTACTCTTTTAATTGTCCTGAAATTACCCGGTCATACGTTATATAATCTGTATTGATCGGTTCATATCCGTTTTGCCGAAGCAACATGGCCACCTGCCCCCGGTGGTACGATCCATGATTGACCAAATGAATCATGATCTGTTCAACATTATTCTCAAAATAATTATCCACATAGTTTTTGTACTTGAGCACCCGGTTAAAACTATCGGTTGAATTCAATAGTTCCATCCATTCTTTATCGGCACGTTCCACCATATCGCGTAGCTCAACTAATGAATAATCGCCCCATAATTTAACCTCGCTTTTTGGCAATCCTTTTATCCGGTTTATCCAAATGAAATTTGCACTCACTAAGTGAGCAAAAATCCCAAGTATTTTTTTGTCTGTTACCGCCTGTCGCTCCAGCGCGCCAATTACCCTGCGGTTGGCCCAGGCATTATAGCTATACCATTTTAAAAAGAAGTCCTTCATGCTTACTTTCGATTTTCTAACTATACTATTATGAAAGAGCGCTCAATTTACGTTGTTTATTTTATTCTTGCAGTCTGCCTGACCGCTCAATCTGCTTTCGCACAGAAAAAATATCCTACTGCAGATATTGAATCGTATTACGACCTCTCTTTTACCCAGGCCGAGCGCGATTCGCTCTTACACGGACTCGAAGATTATCAAAAATCATTTCAGGCTATTCATCAATACAAATTGCCTAACAGCACTGCCATGTCTTTGGTGTTCAATCCCATCCCCACAGGCATGCAGGTAGAAACAAATCAGAAGCCTATTGATTGGGGACTGCCCAAAGAAGTTGCCCTGCCTGCCAACAAAGAAGAGCTGGCATTTTTTCCGGTGTATAAATTATCCGTTCTCATTCGCACAAGAAAAATCACCTCTACTGAACTTACTCAACTCTACCTCAAACGAATAAAAAAATATTCTGATACCCTTCAATGTGCCATCACGCTGATGGAAGACATTGCTTTGAAGCAGGCAAAACAAGCAGATGAAGAAATTGCAAAAGGAAAATATCGCGGCCCGTTGCATGGCATTCCTTACGGGATAAAAGATTTGCTTTCAGTAGAAGGTGTTGAAACAACCTGGGGTGCCGCACCCTATAAGGGACAAGTGTTTAGCGAAACAGCCACGGTAGTAAAAAAATTAGAAGCAGCCGGTGCTGTGTTAATGGTGAAACTCACACTGGGGGCATTGGCCATGGGCGATATTTGGTTTGGTGGCGTAACCAAAAATCCGTGGAACTTAAAAGAAGGATCAAGTGGATCGAGCGCGGGCTCCGCATCGGCAACCGTGGCCGGGCTGGTTGCTTTCGCGATTGGTACGGAAACGTTAGGCTCAATCGTATCGCCTTCAACGCGCTGCGGTGCCAGTGGACTTCGCCCTACGTTTGGCAGAGTGAGTAAGCATGGAGCTATGGCATTGAGCTGGAGCATGGATAAAATTGGTCCCATCACACGGTCGGCATTGGATGGAGCGATTGTGCTTGATGCCATTCGCGGTACCGATGGATTGGATAACCAGGTGCGCAATGCAGCGTTTAATTATTCTGTTAAAACTGATGTGAGGAAATTAAAAGTCGGCTACCTGAAAACATTATTCGATGCTACCTATCCAACGAAAGCAAATGATGAAAAAACATTGGACGCCATAAAAGCATTGGGTGTAGAGCTCATTCCGGTAGAGTTGCCTTCCGGTATTCCTGTTGGCGCAGTTCGATTAATGCTTACCGCAGAAGCTGCTGCAGCCTTCGATGAGTTAACACGTTCCAACCGCGACAGTTTGTTAACCAATCAAAGCCGGTGGGCATGGCCGAACACGTTTCGCACGGCACGGTTTATTCCGGCTGTTGAGTACATTAATGCTTCGCGCATTCGTCAGCAACTGATTCAGGAGTATTATGCCAGGACAAAAGATTTTGATGTGATCATCACTCCCAGCTTTGGAGGAACACAATTGCTCACTACTAATTTAACCGGACATCCGTGTGTGGTTGTGCCTAATGGGTTTAATGATAAGGGCAGCCCAACAAGCATTTCCTTTTTAGGGAAGTTGTATGGCGAAGCAAGTGTTGTTTCATTGGTGCATGCGTACCAGCAAGTGAGCGAGTGGGAGAACATGGTGCCGCCTGGATTTAAGGATTTTTAAACTGATGGATTGCTTAATGAAGATAGCCGGGGCTTCTTACCCACTATGCTGAACATTTGTAAACAGGAGGTAAAAAATTAGTGTTTTCGGTTCGGTGATAACACCATAGTCGTTAACTTAAGGTAAATTGTTAAAATTTTTACATGTCATCCCTACGGGACTTTAGTTCATTTTCTTCTTTGTTTACCGACA
>CAZNRJ010000013.1:0-16274 GCA_964574945.1 uncultured Ohtaekwangia sp.
CCGCTAGACAAAAACTATCTCCTCGAAGAAGCCCAGCTTTCCCTTCAGGATACTTTGCTCACTCAACTGGTTGAGAACGTAAAAATCTGTCATCAGCAAATACATAACCCGCTTGGGTTGGATGATGCTTTTAGTCAGCGGTTAAAGATGTATCAATCCAGAAACCTTAAACCGCTTTATAATTTCTATCAGAATTTGGCCGGGGTGTATCGCTATAAATATGGCGAGAACCAACTTGAGTTTGCTTGGGACGGCCGCGATCACACCGAGAAATACAAAGAAGAGTGGAGCCATGCTTTCCGCACCTGGACCGATGAGTTTTGTAAACACGAATTGTTTATCCAGGCTGTGCTGGATTTAACCGTATTCTTGCCCGAGAACAGGAAAGCTGACCTGGCCGAAAACCGTATGAACCATTTCGCGCTCAAACACTTTGACGTGAAGATTCATAAGGGCCGGGGCATTGTGCAAATGAAGGTCGCCTGAAGGGTTTCACGCAAAGCCGCTAAGATCGCAAAGGAAGGACGCAACAAAATCTATTTTGCTTAACCCAAAATAAGACCGAAGCTTTAAGAGCGTTGGCCTGGCCGAAAAGCCTGCCTGCACGAAGCCGCCACGCTACACGAAGCGTTTCGCATAGTGAAGCTTTGGCAAAGGCAGGCGGGGTGGTGGGTTGGCATGAGGGGGGAAGCATTTTTCGGCCTTGACTTTTTTGGTTCTTTTTGTGTCTAAGACAAAAAGAACAAAGTGAAATAGTTTGATGAATTATCGAATACCAAATAGGCAATTAATGCAATAGTTTTTGGATTCACATTTTACTTTTCTTTTGCATACCCAAAAGAAAATAATCCCGCATTCTTGCGAGACTAACCGCTTTTCCAACGCATATTCCCCGAGTGGGCCGCTCTATTCGTGCACATCCGCCCACGATAACACCAACTCCTAAATCTTTGGTTTCAAGCGCTCCACACCTTAATCTCTTTGATACCTCCAAATGAATTACTAATTTATCCGACCTTTAATCCTAACCTCTTATGAAGCGTCCTTTATTCTACCTTATTTCAATTGTTTCTGTTGCAGCAGTCCTGGTGTGGGCTTATTTCTGGATCGATGCCCTCTTTCTTTTCATTGTTGTTGGCCCGCTCCTTCTTATGGGCATTCAGGATATAGCACAAGACAAGCAATCCATTCGCAAAAACTTTCCGGTGCTGGGCAGGTTGCGCTATGTGTTTGAAGACTTGCGGCCAAAAATTCAGCAATACTTTGTAGAGAGCGATACCGATGGCGCACCCATCAATCGCAACGAACGCTCCGTAATTTATCAACGGGCAAAAAAACAAACCGATACCATTCCCTTTGGCACGCAGTTGAATGTATATGCCGAGGGCTACGAATGGATGACACACTCCATTGTGCCCAAAGATTTTCATAAGATGGATCACAACCCGCGCGTGAAAATGGGCGGCAAAGAGTGTACGCAACCCTATAACATGAGTGTGCTGAATGTAAGCGCCATGAGTTTTGGCTCGTTGAGTAAAAATGCCGTGCTCGCATTAAATGGTGGCGCCAAAATCGGTGGCTTTGCACACAACACAGGCGAAGGCGGGTTAAGCCCGTATCACTTACAGCCCGGTGGCGACATTGTGTGGCAAATTGGTACGGGATATTTTGGCGCCCGTACTACCGATGGAAAATTTTCGGATGATGCCTTTAAAATAAATGCTACCAAGCCGAACGTAAAGATGATTGAGATCAAACTATCGCAAGGCGCCAAGCCGGGCCATGGTGGAATTTTGCCCGGCAAAAAAAATACACCTGAGATTGCCGCCATCCGTTTAGTTGAGCCCGGCACTACTGTGTTCTCCCCTCCGTTTCATAGTGCGTTTGGCACCCCTGTTGAATTAATCCTTTTTGTAAAACGCCTGCGCGAATTATCAGGCGGCAAGCCTGTTGGTTTTAAATTATGTGTAGGCCGTAAGAGTGAATTTCTTTCGATCTGTAAAGCCATGGTGCAACTAAACACGTACCCTGATTTTATTACTATAGATGGTGGCGAAGGCGGCACAGGTGCCGCACCGCCTGAGTTTACAAACTCAGTAGGCATGCCCATGTTAGATGCACTTGCGTTTGTTGACAATGCACTGCGTGGTTTTGGCATTCGCAACGAAATGAAGCTGATGGCTTCGGGCCGCATCCTTACGGGATTTCATATAGTGCGGGCTATGGCGCTTGGCGCAGATGTGTGCTGCAGCGCACGCGCTATGATGATGGCGCTCGGTTGTATACAAGCCCTTGAGTGTAATAAGAACACCTGCCCTACCGGTGTGGCCACACAAGACCCTTACTTTATGAAAGGGTTGGTAGTGGAAGACAAAACCGTGCGCGTTGCCAACTATCATAAAAATACCGTTGAGAGTTTTGTTGAATTGATTGGCGCCAGTGGCATTGATCACCCCGATAAACTTAACCGCACGCATGTGTACCGCAGGGTGTTTATGAATTTGGTAAAAACCTACGAAGAAATTTATCCTACTATTCCCGATGGCTGCTTGCTGGATGGTGGCGACACCCCGTTTGATTATGAAGATTACATGAAGCGCGCTTCCGCAGAAAGTTTTGAAGTGGGGGTGTGAGGAATTCATTAAAATGTTTGGGGGCATTTGTGAGAGAACATTTTGACGACCCCGACAATAAAGCAATTATTTTAATAGCAAATAACCGTGACGATAGAGCAAGATTTGCATTCAAGGACGGGCGACTTTTAAGATTCGAGTATTGGTCACGTGTTAATAGAAAGGCCAGCTGCCACTATATATAAGACATCGTAAACCTAAAATACTTTGATAATGAATAAAATATTGATTGCTTTAAGTCTAATAGTTATTGTATTAAGCTCTTGCGTTGATAATTACACTTCAACAGATTACCTAAAACAAGTTTTAAAAGAACTTGATAAAATAGAATCCGCAACTTATTGGGTTGAAGAAGAAGCATGGAATCCTGGAGATACCGCTGCAACTTATATAGTTAAACAGTATGTAGAATCTTACAGAAACCCATCAGATACAACAATCGGTTCAAGCTGGGCTACTTTCAAAAATGAACAAAAAGCTCATTTAGAATTTGCTTATGATGGTAAAATGAGAACTTTAATTTATAATGATGTAAAAGGAATAGTCATTGATAGTTTCAAGGTAAGGGAATTGCCTTTTAGACCTGTATTCGCTCCCTTTTTCAACTATACAGAAAACATAATTCGATATATCATTGAAAACAATGATAGTACACATGTAGAACAAAAAGATTTGGGAGAAGAAACTTATGTTAAAATTACAATTTATGAGGATAGACAAGTTGAGTTCTTTGGGAGAGCTCATTATATTCCGGAGAATCCATACACATTTGACCCAACATCAATATACGAATTGTGGATAGATAAAAAATCAAATTTACCTCAGAAAGTGAGAAGAGAGATGTCGCATAGTATTTCTGTTAGTTCAGTATCTGATTTTGAATTTAATAAGCTAAGGCTTGAAAATTTTGTTGCTTCTGATTATTTCCCGAAAGACTATGAGATAAGGCAATATGGACAAAAAGGAAAAGAAAGTCAGCCAAATGCATTGATTGGTAAAACAGCACCTGATTGGACTTTACAAACTGACGATAACCAAGATATTTCATTATCGGACCTGAAAAGCAAAGTGCTGATGATACAATTTACAAGTGTAAGTTGTGGGCCATGCAAAGCTTCTATTCCATTTTTAAAAGAGCTTTCCAAAGAATATAAAAATACTGACTTTGATTTTGTTGTAATAGAGTGTACAAGTAAAAATACAAATGTTTTAAAAAGTTATATGAGTCGTAATGATTTTAACTATAAATTTTTGCTATCAAATAACGAAGTATTAAAAAAATATTCGATTACATCATTTCCAGTATTTTTCATACTTGACAAAAATCGAAAAATAACAAACATGGTAAATGGATATGGATCAAAAAAAACAGACAATGAAATAAGAAGATTGATAAATGATTTGTTGTAAATTAAAATCCTTACAAGCAGTATAAAAACTACCTTCCCAGCGGAGAGTCTCCACGAGTGCCGGATTTAGAGAGAGAGCGGGGACTCCGCATTGAAAGAGTACAGAAAAGCCAACGATGGAAAATTTTCTTTTCCACTCTCTTTCTTGTCACAAATTATTACGAAATTTGTGACAAAATATTTTTCATTAAATGCGAAAAAGCATTGAAATACAAATACTTGAAAAGGTTAAACGCAAAGAAAGGGGAACGCTCTTTTTTACAGATAGCGTATTAAAAAACGAGAACCCCGATGCAGTGCGTAAGGCTTTGGAACGTTTGGTAAAATCGGGCGAATTGCACCGTGTAGCCACAGGCATTTACGTTCGACCTGTAATTGACGATTACATTGGAAAGGTGTTGCCAAGCATTGAAGAAATTGCCAAAGCCATTGCGACAAGAGACCGGGCTACAATTGTGCCGACAGGTAGCTATGCAATGTATAAACCTTCCAAGCGTTTTCTCCACGAGCATTGGATTTAGCGAGAGCAGGGACCCCGCGTTGAATGAAAAATGAGATTGATTAATGGAAAGACTAATTTTTGGTTTCCTGACAGTTTTGACCTTGACGACTTATGGACAAGAAACTGTACAACAATTTCATTTCGAACCTCAAAAGCCAACAGTAACTTCATCGATTACATTTCAATACGATTCACGCCCGATTTTTAAAAACGATGACAACATTACTTGTATTGTTTATTTCACTGGATTAAATAGCAGAACAAAGCAACGTAATGATTTTCCAATAGCAAGAATCATTTCTTTAAAAAAAGCAGGAGAAATTTGGGCTGGAGAAATTGATTCTATTCCACAAAGGACAACAGCGTTAGTATTTGTTTTTATTGACAGTCTTAACCATCGTGATACAAACAATGGCAAAGGTTACTACACTCCAATTTATGAAAATGATAAAACTGTTGCAGGAGCATGGGCAGGTATTGGAGATTTACTTTACGGCAATTGGATTACAAAAGGATCGAAATATCATATCAAAGACGATTTAGATTCAGCGAGAAAATTTTTCATTAAAGATTTTGCACTCTATCCCGAAGTCAAACGTCAATATTTCAAGCAGTATTTACATACTTTTAAAATAGGTACGTCCGATGACGAAGAAAGATATAGAGGAGAGTTGGAGGAACTGGCGCAAATGCCTGATGTTGCACAACATGAATTGTTTACTGTTTATTTTGAATATGGTCGGTTGAAAGACACAGTCAATGTAAATAAATATGAACGACAGATGTTTGAAAAATTTCCTGATGGTTCCTGGACAGTTCAAGCAAAAACATTAAAGCAGTTAATGGCCGTTGGAACGACTCATGATTTTGACAAGCAGATAAAAACATATCAGCAATTCAAAGAAGTCTATCTTAAACCTTATGAAGATGAATTTGCAGCAATAAGAATGAACGATAGGGCAGGTCAAATGCTAGGCTATATGTTAGAGCATTTTGTAAAAGATGAAACAATAGATTTATGGATGAAAGAAGTGGATAGTTTGACTGACAATGGAAAAGTAAGTGCTTATCGATTTGCTTCTCGTGAACTGCTTGGGTTGGGGAGACCCAATCCAACAAAACAACCAAATAAAAATAATAGCAAAACAGAACATCCATTCTTTCAAAATACAATCGAAGATCCTGACCGTAACGTAAAAATAGCAGGTGATTTAGCTATGAGAGCGACCGATATATATAAAAAGAATTTTGACAATCCAAGAAATTATAACGAGCCTCTTATTCTTACTGATGTTGAAGTAGGAGACTTTAGGAATTTACAAATGAGTTGGTGTCTTGAAATACTCGGCATCAGTTTAATAAAACAAAATAAACTTGTTGAAGCCACTGAAATAATGACCGAAGCCGTACACGGAAATCACTATCAAGAATCTTCAGTAAATCAAATCTACATTGAATCTTTAGTAAAAGCAGGGGAAATTGATAGGGCTTTATCGGAAATAGAAAAAATTGTAACAATGGGAAAAAGCACAACAGTCATAGACAATTTCTATGCAAAGTATAAAAAGAAGGACGATAACATTGCTGGGTTTAAAGACCAGTCCTTAGAGAAAGCTAAAGAATTGGTTAAACAAAAATTGCTTCACGATAATGCACCAGATTTTTCATATTATGATTTAAACGGGAAAGAAGCAAAACTATCATCACTAAAAAATAAAATAGTTGTGATTGATGTTTGGGCATCTTGGTGCGGACCTTGTAAGATTACATTGGAAGCCATAGACCAAGTAATTGATAAGTATAAGCAAGATACAGACGTTATCTTCTTATTGATAGGTGAAGACGAATCAAAGTCCCGTGCACTAAAAGTGATAGATGAACATAGAAACAAATCAGCATTTGTATTTGATAATGAACGAGAGTTTGTTAAAAAATATGCGGCAAGTTTACCTACACAAATTATCATTGACAAAAAAGGGAAATTGAGGTTTAGAACCAATGGATTAACTACTTTCGACATACAAGAAAATGCGATTGAATTAGAAGCAATGATAGAAACGTTAAAAGAAAGAGAATGAAACATCCTGCCTCGTAGAGTCTCGTCCCCGACTCTGCGATTAATAGATTGAAAAATACTTTTTCAATGGGAGATCATTGTGCGAAGAATTTGGGGTTTAACCTCATGAATCAGAAAAATCTTATACTTCCATTGCTTGCCATTTTTGCCTGGCTACTAAAAGCAAACCTTGAAAACGCTTCACGTTCCAAGCGATCTCCACGAGCATTGGATTTAGCGAGAGCAGGGATTCAGCATTGGAAGAGTACAGAAAAGCCAACGATGGAAAATTTTCTTTTCCACTCTCTTTCTTGTCACAAATTATTACGAAATTTGTGACAAAATATTTTTCATTAAATGCGAAAAAGCATTGAAATACAAATACTTGAAAAGGTTAAACGCAAAGAAAGGGGAACGCTCTTTTTTACAGATAGCGTATTAAAAAACGAGAACCCCGATGCAGTGCGTAAGGCTTTGGAACGTTTGGTAAAATCGGGCGAATTGCACCGTGTAGCCACAGGCATTTACGTTCGACCTGTAATTGACGATTACATTGGAAAGGTGTTGCCAAGCATTGAAGAAATTGCCAAAGCCATTGCGACAAGAGACCGGGCTACAATTGTGCCGACAGGTAGCTATGCAATGTATAAACCTTCCAAGCGTTTTCTCCACGAGCATTGGATTTAGCGAGAGCAGGGACTCCGCGTTGAATAAAAACCACCCTTTCAATTCTTTAACCGGACAACAGTGATTTTTTAATAGATACTACTGTAAATAAATATTGTAGATATGATTAGACAAGAAATTATTTTAGCGCTCCGTGACTTTAAGAAAAATAGTCTGTATTGGAGTGTTAGCGTCTTTAGTATCGCACTAGCAGTTGCTTCTGTTTTGGTGATAAGCCACTATGTGACTGTTGAAAAATCTTATGATAAGTTTCATGCTAATTCTGAAAACATTTTTCGAATTGTCACTGAGTATACGGACGGGGAGCAACTTCATAAAAAAGCGATGGCTCCAGGTGCTGTTGGCTTCTATTTAAAACAGAATTCTGCATCCATCGATAATTCCTGTGCTTTTTCGGGAAAATATGGACCTGAGAAAATATCTGTTGATACTACAGGTTTCTTTTACACATCGTACATCTATGCAACGAGTGGCATTGACAAGGTTTTTACTTTCGATTTCGTTGAAGGCTCATCCAACGGATTAGAAGCTCCCCAGACAGCGATTATTAATGAAAAGAATGCAAGAAATTGGTTTGGCGACCCGCAAAAAGCGGTAGGTCAAATAATTAAAATGCAGCAGGCCGATGTGACAGTCGTTGGCGTTTTCAAAGATTTCCCAACTACAAGTCATTTTAACCCAGATTTTATTGTCAAAATTCCTGAGAGATGGCAGGCTCATACCAAGTGGGACTGGCCAGCATACTATACGTATGTTAGAATAACTGATAATCCTTCAGCATTAACGGAGGTTAAAGCGATTCTGGATGAGACAAATAAAACGATGTTCATTCCAGCTATTCAAAAGAGTAATCCTACCATTCATAATGCTAAGCTGTACCTTCAGGCCCTTTCTAGCATCCATCTAAATTCAAATTTAGAAAGAGAAATACAAGCCAATGGAAACATAGATTTTATCACAATTTTGATTTGGATTGCGGTTCTAATTTTAGTTACAGCTACACTTAATTTCACTAACCTTTATGTTACTCAATTTCAGAACAGATTAAAGGAGGTTGGAATACGAAGGATTAATGGCTCATCTAGCCAGTATATTTTTCAATCCTATCTTTTGAGAGCACTAATGGTGATTCTATTCAGTTTCTCCTTGGCTATACTCTTCGTTTTAGTACTATTTCCAATGTTTCCATTAGATATTTTAAAATCCACCCCAGATTCTCTCTTCGAGTTTATAGTCATACCTCTTTGTCTTCTTGGTGTTTTTCTTTTGCCATTGCTCATCATGTACCCGATAATACTTGTCAGGAATACGACAACGGCACAATTGGTTCGGGGAAAAGTTCCGGTTCGTATTTCTTCGTCACTTTTTTCAATCACGCTTTTGTTCCAATTTGTAATTTCCGGTTTCTTGGTTGGTAGTACAATTGTTATGTACAACCAGTTCTCATTTGTTCAGAACAAACATCTTGGAAGTAATCCTAGCCAAGTGATGAGAGTCAAACTGGCGTCCGAGACAGATTACGATGGCAAGAAATTATTGGATAGACTTGGAGCACTAGCCAATGTAGATGCAAAAGCATTGACAGGAGTCAGTCCAGGTGAACAACCTCGCTTTCAAAAGCAGGACGTTGTTGTACAAAGCGGCAGTACCGTCACGCAAGAGATAATGTGCGTTGGTATAAGTAAGGGATTCATTGAAACGCTGGATGTAAAATTATTGGAAGGTAGAAACGTAACCGACTGGGTAGCCGATTCTGCACACCTCGAAGGTTTAGTCAACGAATCTTTTGTTAAGGCGTATGGAATAAAAGACCCAATCGGATTGACTTTTTCATCAGACCATTTTTACATGGGTTTTAATCCAAAAGTAAGAATTGTCGGTCTTGTTAAAGACTTTCATTTTAGTACTCTCCATGATAAGATCGGCCCCATGCTCTTCACAAATCAAGGGGGTAATCAAGTACTCATGAAAGTAAGTGCGGTTGATATTTCGTTCATTCTCAATGAAGTGAAAAAAATGGCTACGGATATAACAGGGTCAAGTGAATTTTCTTATGACTTTCTGGACGAACATTTTGCAGAGGGCTATCGCAGTGATCTTGAGCGAAGGAATCTTTTTTTGTTTTTTTCCTCTCTCGCATTGATTATTGCTTGTCTTGGATTGTTTGCACTGTCATTTAAACTTGTGATTTCTAAATCTAAGGAGACAGGAATCAGAAAAGTATTTGGCTCAACTACTAGCAGCCTTTTACTTCGATATACCATTTCTTGTACACTCCATGCTTTTATTGGCCTTGTGATTTCGATTCCCATAGTTTATTACTATGGAAACTCATGGTTAGATAATTTTGCTTATAAGCATGAAATTGGAATTTCCGTCTTTGTTATTTCAATTGCTATCGTTTACTCGATATCTTTTCTAACTGTTCTTTTTAATAGCTATCAAGCTGCGAGGTTAAATCCTATTGAGTCTTTACGATTCCGGGAATAGAATTAATGCGATAGACTTCGAATATTATGTTTTATTTTCTTCAATCAAGGTGGACTTAATGCAGTTAGATAGAATTAACACTTGATCTTCTAACGGAGACTCAAAACACCAACGTGGTGTGCAAAACCTGCGGTTGAAGAAAAACTCTATAGCATTCCGGCTTTTTGGCTAGAAGCCATCTCAAAAATAGGGAAATGGTTTTCCCTTCCAAGCGGAGATTCTCCACGAGTGTTGGATTTAGCGAGAGCAGGGACTCCGTTGAATGAAAAATGAAACTTATTGATGATAAAAAATCCTTACAAGGAATTGAAATCCAAATTGAATAAATTCAGGAGAGATTGGAGCAGCGAAACGTGGAGTCCTGAAGCAGAGACTCCACTTGGAATAAGAAATCAAGCCGCATGCTGATTTTGTTTTAGAACATGCATCCTATTTTAGATTTGATGATGGAGGTTGGTTTGAATTGAATATTGCACACCAAAATTTAGCCCCTCTTTTAAATAAAGATGGGATCATTTTTTTAAGGTAAAATCATTCAGAAAAACCATCTTTGGAGATAGGAATTTTGATACCTGGGCTTTAGCCGCCACTGTTTACTATCAGGCTTCCTGGGGTTCGGACGGAAAGACGATAACGGCAGCAGCAGCCACCAATGAAATTGGTTGGTACTTTATTACGAATTATCAATATGTCGAGACTAATCCACCGTCAATTTATAATAGTCAGGGACAAGGCTGGGGAAGAGATGGATGTACTTGTACTTATTCCGGCTACTATTAGTTTACTTTGAAGAATGCGAATTCTATTCTTTTGGCTGATTATGTTGGGTTGGGTTCCTGCTGTTTGCCAACAGCGGGTTCCCTCTCCTTATAGTTTTAGTCTTGGGGTTAATCTTTCCACTCCTTCCTTTATTTATTTCAATCAAGAGAGTTTTAAAAAAACCATTCCGAATTTTCAGTGTGCGTTTAGCCGAGACTTTTTTGGGAGCAGGCGGTTATCCGGCATTGCCACATTAGGTCTGGCTCTTCATTCTTTTAATGCGGGGCGTCAGGTAGGGAGTGTTTATTCAGTCAAGCAGATAAATCTTTCGTATTTAAGTCTGGAAACCGGCCCCGTTTACTCTTTGAACCTCGATAAGGTTGGATTTAAGGGAGGTGTAAATTTCCGTGTGAGTCGCCTTATTAAAGAGAATTATAGCAATTACTATGCAGGTCCTTCTTTAAGCAATTCTGATTTAGGCGTTAATGGAACCTTGCGTGTTTCTCTTTTATCCCATACCCTTCGTCCCTATCTACAGCTTAACTACTACTTAGGTGTTAAAGAAGTTGCTTCGAATCATGTGACATCGGGAACCGGGCAGACATTTGATGATTCATTACGGATGCGTAGTATTGGTTGTGTAATCGGATTCTATTTATAAAAGAGCACCTAAGTTGTTGTTGGTCGCTGACCAACAACAACCTTCAACGTCTCCGCAGATTATCAAACACATACTCGATAGTGTCTCCTGGTATATATAATAATACCTTTGTTGCGGGAACTACATCCGCTGGCGATTGTTTATCGTACATAGTTAAAATAGCAAACCATGAATAAATTCATCATTATCATTCTCCTTGCCGGGTTTGCCATCCCATCGGTAGGGCAAAAGAAGGAAGCACCTGCACCGGTTCAACGTTCAAAGGCCGACACCGTTAGCAAAATAAAACTCACCGAGGCCGAGTGGAAAGCCAGGCTTACCCCTGAACAATATCATGTGCTGCGCGAGAAAGGCACCGATTTGCCCTTTACCGGAGTGTATACCTATACCAAAGACAAAGGCATGTATAAGTGCGCGGCCTGTGGCTATGAGCTGTTTAGCTCCGATATGAAATTTGAGTCGGAATGCGGCTGGCCAAGTTTCGATAAGGAACTTGCAGGGGGCAGGATTAAAACAGTAGAGGACAGATCATTCGGCATGGTGCGTACCGAAATTTTGTGCGCCCGTTGTGGTTCGCACTTAGGTCACCTGTTTGATGACGGGCCTACCTTAACCGGTAAACGTTACTGTGTAAACTCCACCTCCCTTAATTTTGTAAAAGAGAAAAAATAATTCCCTGGTATGAATCATAAAGTTGTTGTTGGTCGCTGACCAACAAATTTTACAAATTATCTACTTTTGATAGCAGTGCAGCTCTCCAAAAAAAAGAAAATACTTTTAATTAACTTTGGAATACAAATATTAATCAAATGACTCGGGAAATACTGATAAAGAAGACCATTGACAATCTGAGTAAACTGTCTGACCAAAAACTGAAAGAAGTTTCAGATTTTGCTGAGTTTCTTCTAAATAGAATTGAAAATCAGATGATGACTGAAGGGATCCAAAAATTAGCGACCGACTCAAGAACATTTAAATTCTTAGAGGATGAAGAAGATATCTACTCAGTAAGTGACTTAAAAGAAAAATATAAATGAATAAAGGTGATATTGTCTTAATACCTTTTCCATTTACAGATCTCTCAGGAACAAAAAACAGACCCGCAGTCATACTTGTTGACGGAGAGTTAGATATTACCGTTTCATTCATAACAACTCAGCTAAAATGGCAAGAAGACGTTGATGTGAAAATTGAACCCTCAAAGACAAACGGAATCAAAAAAACATCGCTCATTAGATTAAGTAAACTCACCACTATTAACAAGGATTTAGTGATTGGTAAACTTGGTGCTCTGTCACCAAATGAATTAACCAATGTAAACAAGAGTTTAATTAAAGTATTTAAACTTGGGTAATTGGCCAACCTCTTTTAACAAAAGAAATGCATGAGTCTTAAAGTTATTATAACCGGTGCAACCGGCATGGTGGGCGAAGGGGCTCTGTTTGAATGTTTACAAAATGAAAAAGTTGCGGAGGTGCTGCTCGTTTCAAGAAAGCATTATGAATTGCAACACCCCAAACTCAACCAGCTAATCGTACCTGATTTTACCAAGCTTGAAAATTTCAAGGAAGAGATTAAAGGATATGACGCGTGTTTCTTTTGCGCAGGTATCAGTTCGGTGGGAATGAAAGAAGATAAATTCACGTTCATTACCTATGATACCACGTTGTCTTTTGCAAAAGCGATGCTGGCCGTAAACAGCAACATGTGTTTTTGTTATGTATCCGGCCGCAGTACCGATAGCACCGAAAAAGGAAAGGTGATGTGGGCGCGGGTAAAGGGCAGAACAGAAAATGCTTTGATGAACTTAGGCTTTGCTAAGCAATTTAATTTCAGGCCGGGGGCTATGTCGCCTTTTCCGGGGCAACAAAACTGGAAATCGGTTTATAAATTCATCGTAAAAATAATTCAGGTGTTTGCTCCAAACAGCATACTCACCATGCACGAAGTAGGAATGGCCATGATTAATTCCATCAGCAGTACATCCTCCAAACAAATCCTTGAAATAAGCGACATCAAGCAAATGGCTAACGAATAAAATAGCTTACTTCATCGCCTGTAAAAGCAACTCAACAAATCCATTCAGGGAAGAATTGTCGATCCAGCACACCTTAGAAAAATGAGCGCGAAGGTGAATTGTTTCGTAAGGGCAATTTATCAAACCTGGTAATTCATTACCGGCAAATTGTATATTTGTTTTTAGCTAATCTCAAGGCTCGGCATTTATGTCTCAAATTTCTATCCGACCCGAAACCAAGAAACAACAAATTAACCTGATTACACACCTTGCTGTGATGTCAGTTATTATTAACTCAGTTTACTGGGCGTTGAATCTGGTAATTGTTACATACGTTCCTGCGGAAATCTTTATCAGCCTTCTTATCATCAGCCTGGTCACATTAATTCTCAATAAGAAGGGATACCATCGGGTAGCGGCTATTTTTGGTTTGGTTTGTTTTAACCTGGCAATCTACAGCCTGGCTTCCAGCGAAACTACCGAGACAGGACTTCACATGTATTTAGGGGTTACAGCATTTGCAGCCTTTGTCATATTTGGTTATGAGCAGCAGTATTTTAGTTTCGGGTTTTTGGTTTTTTCCGTGATCCTGTTTTTCGCCTGTTTCCTTTCCGATTATTCACCTTTACAGGAACGTAACTTTACCATACAGGAAATAAGGACTTTCTTTATTATCAATGCACTCTCTTTTATTATTATCTGCACCTATTTATTTTATCTTGTGTTACGGGCAAATTTTGTGAACGAAAAAAGCCTTCGTGAAAACGAAGCCCGTATCAGCCTCCAAAATGAACAGCTTAAAAAAACCAACACCGAGTTAGACCGGTTCGTGTACAGTGCATCACATGATCTTCGGGCACCGTTAAGTTCCTTATCGGGATTGATCACGATCTCCGAAGCCAGTAATAATATCCAGGAACTGAAAGAGTACTTGGCTATGATGAAAGGACGGGTAATCGTACTTGATAAGTTCATCCTCGATATCATTAACTATTCGCGCAATGCCCGGCAGGAAGTAGTGATGGAAAAAATCCACCTTCACCATCTTGTGAATGATATTATCGCAGGGCTTAAATTTTCAATAGAGAATGACACGATCAACATTCAAAACTTAATTGCAATAAATTCGGAAATTATGACTGACCCCACCCGAATCAGGATCGTGCTGAACAACATTGTATCCAATGCCATTCGTTATTATGATAAGTACAAAGAAAATTGTTCCATTGTTATTGAAGAAAAAAGAGAAAATGAAAGAATTACCATCCAGGTAAAAGATAATGGAGTTGGCATTCCCGATGCGTACCAGGGCAAAATATTCAATATGTTTTATAAAGCCAACGAGAATTCAAGCGGATCGGGATTGGGGTTATATATAGCCAGGGAATCGATAACTAAATTGGACGGCACAATCACCGCAGAATCACAGCATGGAATAGGTTCTGTTTTTTCAATTACGCTGCCAATCAAGGATGTGGATAAAAAGTCTTAAAATATTCACCTGCGGTTTTTTATTGCTCATCAAACTAATTTAATTCGCGCCTCATAACATATTTAATGGAAAAGAACATTGTTAAAATTGCCGGTGAGTTAAACCTGAAACCGGAACAGGTAGTATGTGTTGTCGATTTATTAACAGAGGGGGCTACTATTCCTTTTATTGCGCGGTATCGAAAAGAATTAACGGGCAGTTTGGATGAAGTGGCGCTGGCTGCCATTCGCGACCGGCACGAGCAACTGGCCGAATTAGACAAACGCAAAGAGGCGATTCTTAAATCCATTGAAAAGCAGGAAAAACTTACTCCTGCATTGGCGAAAGCGATTGAAGATGCTGAAACGCTCAATGAGGTAGAAGACATTTACTTGCCGTACAAACCCAAGCGCAAAACACGCGCGAGCATTGCCAAAGAAAAAGGGCTGGAGCCGTTAGCGCTCACACTCTTTGAACAAGGCAAGATAGACTTAGAAAAAACCGCCTCCAGATTTATTGATTCGGAAAAAGGAGTAGCCAACGTGCAGGAAGCATTGGATGGCGCACGCGATATTATTGCAGAATGGGTGAACGAAAACCAGGAAGCGCGTCAAAAAGTGCGCGAACTGTTTTGGCAAGAAGGAGTTATTAAAGCTTCTGTAATCAAATCAAAAGCAGAAAACGAAGAAGCTCAAAAGTTTAAAGATTATTTTGATTGGAAAGAGCCGTTGAAGAAAACGCCTTCGCACCGGTTGCTCGCCATGCGCAGGGCTGAGAAAGAAGGGTTCATCACATTGGATATTGAACCCGAAGAAGAACAAGCCATTCAAATTCTGGATAAGCAATTTATTAAGTCCACTTCTGCTGGAGCTGAGCAAGTGAGTTTGGCTATTAAAGATTCTTATAAAAGATTATTAAAACCTTCGCTGGAAACAGAAGTGCGCGTTGAATCGAAGTTGAAAGCCGATAATGATGCCATTCAGGTATTTGCATCCAATCTTAAAAAATTATTGCTCTCATCGCCATTAGGTCAAAAACGGGTGTTGGCGCTTGATCCGGGTTTTCGTTCGGGCACTAAATTGGTTTGCCTGGATGAGCAAGGTGCGTTGCTTTTCAACACAGTAATCTATCCGCACGAACCACAACGCGAAACTGCAAAGTCGGCCACAATCGTGATGGGCTTATGCGATCGGTTTAAAATTGATGCGATTGCGATTGGCAATGGTACAGCAAGCCGCGAAACAGAAGCGTTTGTTAAAGGCATCGGGTTGCCAAAAGAAATTTTAGTGGTGATGGTGAATGAAAGTGGAGCTTCTGTGTATTCTGCATCAGATGTTGCGCGCGAAGAATTCCCCGATCATGATATTACCGTGCGAGGCGCTGTTTCCATTGGCCGCAGGTTAACCGATCCGCTTGCCGAGCTGGTTAAGATTGATCCTAAATCAATTGGTGTAGGTCAGTATCAACATGATGTAGATCAAACCAAATTAAAAGCCGGGCTCGATGACGTAGTGATGAGTTGTGTTAACTCGGTAGGCGTGGAAGTGAATACGGCCAGTAAAGAATTGTTATCCTATGTTTCCGGCCTC
>CAZNRJ010000013.1:16284-22310 GCA_964574945.1 uncultured Ohtaekwangia sp.
GGACCTGTGTTGGCAAAAAGCATTGTTGAGTATCGCAATCAGCATGGAGCGTTTTCCAATCGCGATTCACTTCGCAAAGTTCCAAGGCTGGGTGATAAAGCTTTTGAACAGTGTGCAGGGTTTCTTCGCATCCGCGATTCCAAAAATCCATTAGATACCAGTGCGGTGCATCCGGAGCGATATGAACTGGTTGAAAGGTTTGCCAAAGATTTAGGGTGTTCAATTAAAGATTTGATGACCAGCTCAGAACTGAGAAAGAAGTTAGAGCTTAAAAAATATGTAACGGATACTGTTGGTTTGCCGACACTCACCGATATTCTTGCCGAACTTGAAAAACCCGGCCGCGATCCACGGGAAAAGTTTGAAGTATTTTCTTTCGAAGAAGGTGTTCACGAAATAAAAGATTTAAAAATCGGAATGTCGTTGCCCGGCATTGTAACCAACGTAACCAACTTCGGGGCGTTTGTAGATATTGGTGTGCATCAGGACGGGCTCGTTCACATCAGTCACTTGAGCGACCGTTTCGTAAAAGATCCCAATGAAGTGGTAGCGGTTCAGCAAAAAGTAAAAGTAACGGTGCTGGAGGTTGATGCGGCCCGCAAACGCATTGCGCTTTCGCTGAAAAGTGATCCGTTTGGAAATGCTCCTGTTCTACAACAAACGAATCGACAAGAAAGAACACCAAAGCCGAAGGCTCCTGTTAAAGCTGTAGAGACGATGGAGGACAAGCTGGCTCAGTTAAGGGATAAGTTCAAAAAATAAGAACGTCCTGCTGTTCAGGTATTGACAAAACCGAACACCTGCTGTTCAGTTTTAGTGCAATTCATTATCTGCAATCAGGGAAACAGGCGCGATGCATGGATTTCTACTGCTGGCATATTGCTTGCAGCATGCACATACTATTGAATTCTTTCGCGCGTTTAGTACCGGTATGGAAAAATTAAAACACTTCTTCTGGCTTTGTTCCGGGGCGCACATTGCTATCCTGAAAAAATGTGAATCAGAGGCCGGCAAATACGTTGGCATTGGAGCCACCGTTTTCTTCACGGGTGTGTTTGCGGCCATGGCTGCTTCCTATGCGCTGTTCACTGTGTTTGATAATACGTGGATTGCTATTGCCCTTGGCCTCGTGTGGGGGTTTATGATTTTTAACCTCGACCGTTACATTGTTTCAAGTATGCGCAAGGAAGGAAATACGAAACGCGAACTAATAACAGCGCTGCCTCGAATCATTTTAGCCGTGATCATTTCGTTGGTGATTGCTAAACCCCTTGAATTGAAAATTTTCGAAAAAGAGATTAGTGCCGAGCTGGTGATCATGGAACAACAAAAACTGGCGGCCCAGGAAGCAGAAACAAAATTGCGCTTTGCGCCCGACCAACAGAAACTGAATGAAGGGATTGCCCAACTGAAAAGTGAGATCGCTTCCAAAGCTGCTGCCCGCGATGAATTAGACAGGTTAGCGCGCGAAGAAGCAGACGGAACGGGCGGAAGCAAACAGCGAAATGCCGGGCCGATTTATAAATTAAAAAAAGCAGACGCTGATCGCGCTGAGCAAGAGCTGACGCAACTCAGTGAAAAATATGATCAATTGATTAACCAAAAATTGAATGCCTTAACAAAAACAGATTCATTGCAACATGCTGAACTTGCTTTGCTGGAGCGAACTAAGTTGGATGGGCCGGCCAGTCGTATGGAAGCGTTGAGCCGGTTGGGCGAACAGAGTAGTGCTATTGCGTTAGCCAATTGGTTTATCCTGCTTTTATTTATTGCCGTTGAAACAGCCCCTGTTTTTGTAAAACTGATTTCACCGCAGGGGCCTTATGATCACTTATTAAAAATTGAAGAGCATGGTTTTGAAACCCAGCGAATAGAAAACCTCGCCAGGTTGAATGCCGAAGTAAAAAGCAGAACCCACGATCTGCCACAAACAGAATCAACTTTTGTGAATGATCGATTGAATGTGATTCTGAATAAGTCTTAAAAAATCTATAAGTCATCTCAAAAATACTCCCAAGAGTATCTGTCATCGGATTTATTCCGGTATCTCGTTTTTTTGCACGGATTCCGAGATCGTGGATCGTTGTCCGCGATGACAAAGTATTTTTGAGATGATTTCTATTATCCTTAGACATAAAAAAAGTTGAATGGAAAATCATTCAACTTTTTTAGTCCTGATTTTTTGAATCAACCTTCCGCTTTAACACCTACCTGGTTGTCTTTGGCCAACTCTTCAATTAAAGAATCATACTTTGCCTTTAACGCAGCATCGGCCGCCAATGCCTTCTTCACCTTGTTGTAAGTGGCGCCCCCAAGGTTTTCTTTTACAAGGCTTTGAAACGCCTGGTTGATCTTAAGCGTCTCAGTCTTCTTTTTTTCTGCCACCTCATTCAGGAATGCAATCTCTTCCGGTGTTGCTTTTGCTTCCGCCAACTTAGCTTCATCCGAAGCTATTTTTGAAAGTTCATTATAACGTGTGCCGCTCATAACGCCTGACTCTTTCACCATATCCGATAGAGCGGCCTGAACGGCAGCACTCATCTCAGCAACAGAATCCATCACGGTTGCATATTTGGTTAACTCCTCATCGCTAACGATTGCATCCTGCGAAAACGAGGGGATGGTTATTAAACATAACACTGTAATCAAAAAATACTTAGCTCTCATAGTTGTTTTAGGTTTTGTTATACATGATATAATTTTTAAGGTGGCACTTTTTACACTTTTATGCAACAAAAATTTTATCAAATGTCAATATCCGGGCTTAGTGTCTGCCTGAAATTTAAGTAAGACATTTTTTCCTTGCTTTAGCACAAGCTCATGTTCGTTGATACTGAACGTAGTAATTTTATTCAGGGCTTGTATAAAATCATCTTCTGTTTTCATTTCATCCTGACAGAACATTCGAGTGGTGATCGTTGTGAACCTTATTTTTTTTCCATCCAGCACATAGCCACCGGAAAGTTGATTGCAGCCTGCAAACCCTGATATTTTTTTAGTATCGGGATCTAATTGAATAAATATTTTCTTTGCAGACGTGTTGGCCATTGCTTTTCCTGATACCTCTGTTAACACCCAATAGGTTTTTTCAAGGGGACGCTCTTTAGGCACTCCCACCAATTCACCAATTTTATTGGAAGGCTTGCAAGCCGAAAGCACGATCAGTAGTAACAGGATATTTCTCATAATTAATCCAAGTTTAAATTTATCCAAACAATTCAAGGAACTCTTTCTTTCGGGCAGGGGAAATTTCCAACTCCTGATTATTTTTCATCGTAACGTACCCGCCCTTCCCTTTTGTATAGCGAAGCACAAAATCAGGATTAATTACATACGAGCGGTGGATGCGCAGGAAGCGATGTTCTTTCAACACGTCCTCAAAATATTTTAATGTGCGACAGATTAACAGCGGTTGGCTTTGCTCAAAATAAAACTTTGTAAAGTTGTCGGCTGCCTCACAATACAAAATGGAATTGATATCCACCACTTCAAATCCCTCCAGGGTGGGCAGCATAACTTTTTGATGCGCCCCGGGTTTTTTGTTTTCAACCAGCACCCGTGCGTGTTGTGTGTAATTTTGTCTGGCACGTTCCGTACGAATTTTATCCACCGCTTTAATCAGTTCATCAATATCAATGGGCTTTAACAAGTAGTAAGCCGCACTTTGATTCAGCGCCTGAATTGCATAGTTGTCGTAAGCGGTAACAAAGATGGTTTCAAACGTGATGTCTTCAATTTTATCCAGCAGGTCAAATCCATTCCCGTAAGGCATTTCAATATCAAGAAAGACAATGTCAGGGTTGTGCTTTTTAATTTCAGCAAGACCGGTTGCCACCGATTCACCAAAACCACATACGGTTACATCCGGGCAATACTTTTTCAGGTAATTGGCCAGGATATCACGGCTGTCTTTTTCATCATCTATAATTATAGCCCTCATTCTCGTCCATTTTTAACTGGGATAGTAATGGTTACTGATGTTCCTGAATCCGATGGCAAATCTTCCACGCGCACCTGGTAGTTTGTTTTATAGACTGTGTTCAGGATCAATAATCGTTCCTCAATATTTTTCAGGCCCGTGGAATTATGTTTCTTCTGGTTCTCTGTTTTCAATTCTGCCGATTTCTTACGCCCTATTCCATTGTCAGTAATTTCAACTTTCAACCCGTGAGCATTTTTTCCAATATGGATATCAAGTTGTCCCTTCCCTTCTTTATATCGCAATCCATGCCAAACCGCGTTTTCTATATAGGGCTGAATAAGCATAGGAGGCAGCTCAATATTTTCTTTGCTGATGTCGTCATCAATGCGAACGGTATAATCAAACTTATCGCGGAAACGGTAATGTTCTAATTTCACGTAAAGCGAAATAATCTCCTCTTCCTTCTGTAAGGAAATAAAATCTTCCTGCGAATTCTCCAGCACCAATCGCATCAACCGCGAAAACTCTGATAGAAATTTGTTGGCCGTGCGTTCATCATTTTGCGAGATGAATTGATTCACCGAATTAAGGGCATTAAAAATGAAGTGCGGGTTCATTTGTCCGCGCAAGGATTTTAACGCCAGCAGTTGATTCGCCCGTTTGCTCTCCTGTGCGTTTTTGTAAATGAAATAGGATGTCACCACTACAATCGCAATAATTACAAGCAATCCGTAAATCACTAATCGTTGCCGCTGTAAGGTGGTTCGCTCCTGTTGTTGCCCGAGGGCGATAAGACTGCTTTGCTCCTCAATTTCCGTTTGCTTCTTAATTAGTAGCGCGCGTTCTTCCTGCAGGGTTTGGTTTTGAATTTCGCTTTGCCCGATTGCGGTACTATATTTCTTATAGGCTGAAATTGCTTTGCCCGGCTGGTTATTCTTTTCATACAACCCGGCAAGATTCAGATAGGCAGTGGCTTGCTCTTTCGGATTATAGAGGCTGTCGGCAATAATTGCTGCTTCTTCCAACTCGCGAATCGCATCGGTGGTTTCGCCTTTGGCGGCCAGGGATTTACTCAATTCGATTTTATCTTTCGATACCCCGCTCAGGTTATTTGATTCAAGATTAAAATCAATAGATTGATTGCGAAGCGAGATATCTTCATCATAGCGTTTTTGTTCGCGCAGCGTGTTTGATATTTCTTCCTTGGTGTCTTGCAAGGCCTGTTCCGCTTCTTTTTTTGGAACAGCATTTCCGGTCGAGCGCAAATTGCGTTGTGACGATTGATAAAAATCGTTGGCCCTGTCTACTTCGTTGGTGCGCGCATAAATCTTTGCTTTTTGATTTTGGATTTTCCCTTCCAGGGATTCATTCCGGATTTTTGAATTGATTTTAATATCCTCCACTGCTTTCAGGGCTTCTGCATAATTTCCCATCTGGTAATACACTTCCGAAATATCAAGTTGACGTTCGGCTGTTTCAATATCGCTCAGCGGCAACTTTAAAGTTTCCTGAATATAATAGAGCGCTTGCTGATGGTTCCCCAACTTCAAATACATGGCACTCAATCCGCGCAACGTATTTTTGTATTCTACCGTTTTAGAATAACTGTTCGAAAGTTTTTGATAGGCCTTTTCATAGTTATTCAGCGCGAGGTTCCATTCCGAAATTCCTTCGTTGATTTCACCCAGCAACAGGTAACACTTCGATTCATTCAGCACATCTTGCTGGGCGAGACTCATCCCCAACGCTTCCTGCACATTCGCCAAAGCCTGGGCAGGGTTAGCGGTCTTAAGCCGATCGGCTTCACTTAATAAGTGTTCAATACCGGTGCGTGACGAACGGCTCTTTAAACTTTTGTACGATTCTTTTTTATCATCCTTCTGGGCGTAGCTGTTCCTTGCTGCTACCAGCAGGGAGAGTATACATAAGAAGATGATGATCCGGTTCATAATTGTTTCTTTTTAACCGCGGAGAACGCAAAGGAGCGTAAAGTCTCTGCGGTCAAATACCTATTAATGCTGAAAGTTAATACAATAAATAATACGGTTTTTGAAGGGAATTGGCTGGATTTCCCTGTTCACTCACTGACCGGAGCTTTTCACCC
>CAZNRJ010000014.1:0-1452 GCA_964574945.1 uncultured Ohtaekwangia sp.
GGCTTTTTTGGTTTTGATCCCGTAGAATACTTTCTTTTTTGGCTTTTTCTTTTTGGTTACGATGGGTTCGTCATTCTGATCCAGCTCAAGCAGGGTGAAAGGCTTATCGGTATCGAACGTAAACTGACCTTCCTGCACTTTTGGTTCGGTACTTTGGGCAAAGGCAAGGTTAGCGGCCAGTACTAAAATGAAAATGACTACGCTTCGAATCATATTTTGATCAACGAAATTAAAGAAAATTTATTTCTTGCTGATTCACAAAAAAGTCCGCTGACATACGGGCTTAAATTTTGTTGATTTTTTGAGACAGATTGAATTATCCAACCCCGTTCAACTTTGCTGTTCGGGATTTGCAAATCCCGAATCAAAGATGAAATGGATTTTAAAATTCTTATCTATCGCCAATTACAAATGACGAACAGCTCATGGTAACGACTATCACGCTGCAACGATTGATGCAGAAAGGATACGAATCGATGCTTAGTTACTACGAACGAGTTTCTTTACAATTCAGTGAACCGCTGTACCTGCCTGCCGGTAGGCGGGTACGCGACCCGTACGTATCCGCCAGTTGGCGGAAGAGCCTCACCTCGTCAGGTACAACTGGCGAGGCCTACTCGATTGGGCGTAGTTTTATTTCACCCTACTTTGAAAGTATGACTTCACAAATGTCCTGTCCACCCAGTCCAAATGTTTATGAAAGTCACCTAAGTCCTTATGGTCAAATCCGTCAGTATTTAATAAGTCCATCGGTGTCATTGAGTCAGCTATATTTAGTCCAAGAATAATAATGTCTTTGAGTTGTTTTTCGTCATTGTCAGCTGGCTCAGAATTCGAAACATAGTCGATAATCTCAGTAATCTTTGTCTCACCAAAAATGTGCTGATTTCCACTTGTGGTATCAATGTACTCAAGAGTCATACAAAGAGTGATTATTAAGATACCTTGTTTATAGAATTTTCTCTCATCATCACGAAAATATTTATCACCGTCCAACTTCAGATATTCCCAGTACTTAGTCCGGAATGAGTAATCGGGAATAAATGGATTATGAAGGTCTCCTACATTTTCATCATACACCCACAAAATGTCCTTCTTCAATTGATTGAGTTCTTCCCATTCAATTTCTCGTCTGTCACCAGTCCTTGTCGTTATATATAAGTGATCAAGTGTCATAATTGCCACCAACGTTGTGCTATAAGACATATGTCTTATATTTCTTTATTGATTTTGGCTTTTATTGGCCTCTAAGATAATATTTCCAGCCATGGTATCCAACGGGCTGCTCAGTTTTTCAAACCCTTTCCTTGTCACCCAAACAAAGCTATTCGAGATTTGCAATCCCGAATCAAAGATGAAATGGATTTTAAAATCCTTTTATCTATCGTTTGCCATTACAAATGGCGAACAGCCGCAAATTGATTGAGCAGTTCCCTCACCCCCACCCCTCTC
>CAZNRJ010000014.1:1462-22189 GCA_964574945.1 uncultured Ohtaekwangia sp.
AAGAATGAGGACGGGGTGAGGGACAAAAAAATTCCAGAGACAATTAAATGCCACAATCCTGCCTGCTGCTTCACGCTGAGATATTTTATTAAATATGTTTTGTTAAAATTGAGGGGAAATCAAAATTATCTCGTCATGAAAAATGGTATTCGATTATTACTGCTGGGTGTTATGGTAATTCTTTCGGCCCGGGTGGCCGCCCAGGATACGCTTACGCTCAAGAATGGGGATAAACTCAATGGCGAAATAAAATCACTCAATAAAAGTGTATTGACAATTGAAACGGACTATTCAGATTCTGACTTCAAGGTTGAGTGGGAGCATGTAGCTGCTATTAACAGTATCCGAAAGTATAATATCTTTTTAAGTTCAAAGGAAAAATTTTACGCTTCTTTCAGTGATTCGACCGCAACCGGGTTTGCTTTTTTAGAGCATGATGGAATTATCAGTAAAGTAAAATTGAATGAAATTGTAATCATTGACCCCATTAAAGACTCATTTGTTGACCGGTTTAATGCCAGTATCAGTTCAGGCCTTACCCTTACGAAGGCTAACAACTCGAAGCAATTTTCTTCGCGGGCAACGATATCGTATCATACCATAAACTGGCATTTAGGCGGGAGTTTTAACGATACCCGGAATGAGCAGGATGACGTAGAGCCTATCAGGCGAACCGATGGAAGTGTAAATTTTTATTACCTCCTTTATAAGAATTGGTTTGGTGCGGTCAATTACGATTTTCTAAGTAACACAGAACAACAGATTAAATTACGGGGCACCCAGACTCTTGCCATCGGAAACCTGATCGTAAGAAATAACAGGCTTTACCTTTCGGGGAGCGCAGGGGTTACCTTCAACCGCGAGAACTACTATAATGAAGCCGAAATATTGAATACCAAAGAAGGATTTATGGGAGTTGAATTTAATGCGTATGATATTGGAGACCTTAACTTTCTTACCAAGCTAAGTTATTATCCAAGCTTTACAGAAAGCAATCGTAACCGGGTAAATTTTTCAGTTGACTTTAAATATGATTTCCCGCTCGACTTCTTTATTAAATTGGGATACACACTAAACTTTGACAGCAAGCCCCCGAATAATGGCGCACGTCAGGATTATGTTTTCCAGACCACGTTGGGATGGGAATTCTGACCGAAAGGTTTTTGATAAAATATCCAGGCTTACTGCTCTTAATGATTTATTCAACATAAACCGTTTTGATCATTACCATAAATGTTACTAACATGTAACCGATTTTAAAATACTACCTGAATTATGAAAATAGAAATTAACACAGACAGGCACATTGAAGGCAGCGAAAGACTGATTGCCTACTGTAAATCAACCCTTGAAGCTGAGCTTGATCGTTTCAGCGATTACATTACCCGTATTGATGTACACTTTAGTGATGAAAACGGTGCCAAGGGTGGCGATGATGACAAGCGCTGCCTTATCGAAACAAAACTAAAAGGCTTAAACGCGGTAACCACCAGCAACCACGCCTCTAACCTTGACGATGCCCTAAGCGGTGCTATAGATAAGATGGCTTCCGTACTGGATACTACGCTGTCTAAACTGCGCAAACATTAAGGAGTAATCTGCAAAGTCGAATTTCTCCTTCTCTCATGATGTGTACAAATTTGCTAAATTTGTGTGTATGAAAACTACACGAACCAATATTGTACTGCGCGATGATTTGATTGAGGAGGTAATGCGCCTGGGCGAAGCTAAAACCAAGCGACAAGCCATTGAAGAAGCATTACAAGCCTATGTACGCGTGTTAAAGCTTCAGCAATTCAGAAAGTTAAGAGGGAAAATTTCCTGGGAAGGTGATTTAATGAAAATGAGGGAAAACAGGGTTTAATGTTAATCGACTCTTCGGTTTGGATAAATTACCTTCTTGGCAAAAAGAATTCAGAGACGGATTTGTTAGATAATCTTTCGCTATCGGCCTACCTCACCATATTTGCCCACCTGTTTTTCAAGAAGTTCTTCAAGGAATAAAAAAGGAATCTGAATTTGAAACTACCAAGAACATCCTGATTGAGATGAAGTTCTTAAATTTAGATTCATACTTTGCCGCTGAAGAGGCTGCAAAAATTTACAGGTTAATCAGAAAAAAAGGAATAACCATCCGCAAACCCAACGATTGCCTTATCGCTTTTTACGCTATACACTTTAAGCTGGAGTTGGTTCACAACGACAGGGATTTTGGGAAGATTGCAAAACACACCTCTCTGAAAACCTACTCCACATAAAGCACTAATCCTTTTAAATATTCTCCTTCCGGGTGATAGAGGGAAACAGGATGATCGGCTGGTTGCGAAAGGTGATGCAAAACTTTTATTTGCCTGCCTGATTGAATAGCAGCCGAAACAATCGTATCGTAAAACAGTTGGTTATCCACTACCTGCGAGCACGAAAAAGTAAAAATGATTCCACCGGAACGGATTGCTTTCATCGCTTCCGAGTTCAGGCGCTGGTATCCCTTCACGGCCTGATGCCGGGCGTCCTTATGTTTTGCAAAAGCAGGGGGATCGAGAATGATTAAATCATAGGCATCTTTTTTGTCTTTCAAAAAATCAAACGTGTCGCTGGCAAAGCATTCATGCTGGTTGGGATCAAATCCGTTAAGTGTTAAATTTTTTCGCGTTAACTCAATTGCTCGTTCTGATGCGTCTACCGAATGAACCAATTTCGCTTCCTGTTGAAGTGCATACACCGAAAACCCTCCGGTATAACAAAATGTATTTAGCACAGTTTTGCCTTTTGCCATTTCGCCTAACAGTTTTCTGTTCTCCCGTTGGTCAAGGAAGAATCCCGTTTTCTGTCCTTCTTCCCAATCCACATAAAATTTATTGCCGTGCTCTGTAATCACATGCGGCACTGCTGCCATTCCTAATAAATATTCACTCTCCGATTTTTCGGAGATTGATTTATTATATACTGCCGATAGTTTGACGGAATGATTCTCAAAAACTTTTTGGATCGCCTCGGCTATCAATTTCCGGTCGTGCTGCATTCCAAAAGAATGAGCTTGCACAATGGCTACATCATGATAGAGGTCAACAACCAGCCCGGGCAATCCATCGCCTTCGCCATGTATTAAACGATACGCGTTAGTAAATTCTGATGCAACGCATGTTTCCAATCGTTGAACGAATGCTTTTCCGATTTTATCAATGTAAATAGATTCTGTAGGCGCTATTGTTCCGAACGTAATGATGCGAACCGTGATTGATCCTTTTTGATAATGTCCAAAACCAAGTGTTGTCTTTTTAGCATCTTGCACTTCCACCCAGTCTCCATCCCCGGGGTCTCCCAACGTTTGCTGGATGGCCCCGGAAAAAATCCACGGATGAAATCTTTTTGCAGAATGATCGCGTCCTTGTTTTAACGTTACTGTCCCTTGAATTTTCACCCGCTTCGTTTTAAGATTTATATACTTGACAAAAAGCAAAGTTACTTAATATATTTAGCCATAAATTTTAGATCATGAAGTGATTTTGAAGGCGTCTGACACCTTGGAGGTGTCTTGACGCCTGGTTGTTGCGTAAGGCCTGTTAATATATTTAGCCATTAAATTTTAGACCATGAAGATATCCCTGGCGTTTGTAGTGCTGTCCGTAATGGGTTTATCCTGTACGGAAAAAGATTCGGCTTCGTTAATCAATCCGGGAAATGAAATTACCGGCATACCTGCGGGTGCTTCGCAGGAAGAATTTTCAGACTCACCGGGCCTGATAAAAGTGACAGTAAATGATACTAATGGAAAAGTTACAGCTTCAGGTTTATATCGCAATCAACAACGCGAAGGGTCATGGGTGGAATATTATCCAGGCGGGCTAACCAAATCAATCACCACCTACATTAATGGAAAGAAAGAAGGCGTGGCGCTTGAATTCAATGATAACGGGCAATTGTCAAAACGTTCTAATTTTCACCTTGATCAATTGGATGGAGATTATCGCGAATTCAATTATACAACCGTAAAAGAAGAACGCTTTTATAAGAATGGCAAGTTGGAAGGAACTGTAAAAATATTTTACCCCGATGGCAAAGTGATGGAAGAAGGCTTATATAAAAACGGTACACGCGATGGTGTTTCAAAATGGTATGATCAACAGGGAAATGTTACCATAGAGTATGAATATCAAAATGGGGTACTAATAAAAAAGTGAAATTTTGTCAGTTAAACTGAACCAAAATAGGGGTATCCCTCGTTTTAAAACCACTGGCATTTCTTTTGAGATGGGGATGGCAATGAGCAGGGTGAAAAAAATCAGAATTATTATTCAACTTTTATTTGCCGAAGAACATCTTACTTCGGCCAAAAATTTTCAAACTTAATTTTATTATTTGTATGAGACGATTCGGATCAATTTTGTTGGCTGCGGTGTTGGGTAGTGTGATTACCATCGTGGCCTCGCAATGGCTGGCAAAAGACCAGCAACAAGGGGTTAGGATTGAACACATTAACGGTGTTCCCACTTCGCAAGTAGCGTACCAGGTAAACGAACAAGGCCAATTAGTGCCATTAGATTTTACAGGCACGGCAGAAAGTGTAACCAAAGCAGTCGTTCACATCCGGTCCACGCAAGAAAAAACAACACGGAATAACTCGCAGATACCTGAGCAATTCCGTTATTTCTTTGAAGGCCCGGGCGAAAGCCAACGCCCTCAGCAAAGCACAGGCTCAGGGGTTCTCATTAATAAAAACGGATACATCGTTACCAACAACCACGTAGTGGATGGCGCTGAAATTGTACAGGTAACACTTTATGATAACCGCGAATTGAAGGCTGAGGTTATCGGAACTGATCCTGACACAGACTTAGCGGTTATTAAAATAAATGAAAAAGATCTTCCTTATTTATCCTTTGTAAATTCAGATGCCGCAAAAGTAGGGCAATGGGTATTGGCCGTTGGAAATCCCTTCAACCTGAACTCTACCGTTACTGCGGGAATCATAAGTGCAAAGGGAAGAAATATTAATATCATTAATTCGGGTAATCGCAACAGGAATGGTGAGCCAGCCGCACGCACGGCTATTGAATCTTTTATCCAAACAGATGCGGCCATTAACCCCGGAAACAGTGGCGGGGCTTTAGTGGATTTAACCGGTGGACTCGTTGGAATCAACACCGCTATTGCCAGTCCAACAGGTTCGTATTCAGGATATGGATTTGCCGTGCCTTCCAATATTGTAAGCAAAATCACAGAAGACCTGATTGCTTACGGTACTGTTCAGCGTGGCTGGTTAGGTATTGAAGTGAGAAGCGTTGACAGCAACCTTGCCAAAGAAGAAGGACTGGATGTAAATGAGGGAGCTTATATTGCTGGCTATGGTAATGATGAAAACAAGAGTGCGGCTAAGGCGGCCGGCATTAAACCTGGCGATGTTGTTATTCAAATGGATGATGCTCCCATAAAATCAAGCGCTGCGTTAATTGAATATGTTGGATTAAGGCGGCCGGGCGATAAAATAAATGTAACCGTTGACCGGGCAGGAAAAACAATGGTTATTCCAGTCACTTTGAAAAACAGGGAAGGAAATACCTCCACCGTTAAACGGGAAGAAAAAGCAGAAGCTGCAGCAATCGGTTTTGAATTGGAAGATGTAGATGCTAAATTGCTGAAGCGGTTAGACCTTGAGCAAGGCGTAAAGGTAAAATCACTTGATAATAGTAAGTTAAAAAGGACTGGAATGCGAGATGGATTTATCATCACACACATTGATGATGTGCCCGTTAAGACAGCGGAAGACGTAAACAAAATAATCAAAAAGAAAAAAGCTGGTGACTTAATTACCTTCGCGGGTGTTTACGAAGACTACCCGCGTGAGTATATTTATGCATTAAGAATGTAAAACTAAACCCAAACTACATGAGAAAGTTGTTTAAAAAAGGGGAGCGCGTCCGCAGCAAGATTGACGGGAAAGTAATGGAAGTGCTCAAGTATTTGAAATCAAACCTGGTAGAAGTGAAATGGTTTGACCTCGATTCAAAAGAAGTCAGAATGAAAAAAATAAAAGAAGATAAGCTATCAAAAGCTGCGTAAGCAGCGGATTCCCGGTTTTTCGAAACTCCCGGATAAAGATCCGGGAGTTTTTTTGCACCCATACAATCAAGTAACATTTTGTAACTTACATTTTGTAACTTACATTTTGTTAGCTACTTTTAAAGAATGAATGAGCCGATCAACCCCTTCCCGATTTATGGTTATTTTGGCCCGGCCTATTTCTGCAACCGTGATCCCGAGAAAGAATCCATTGTCTCGGCATTAAAAAACGGCCGTAACATAACGCTTTACGCACCGCGCAGAATTGGCAAAACCGGGTTGATTTACCACGTGTTCCATCACCTTAATAAAAAATGGAATTGCGTTTACTTAGATGTGCAGGAGTCTTTTTCATTCAAGGATTTTACCAATAACCTGCTGGCGGCTGCGCTGAATGCCGTTTCAAAAAACAAGTCGTTACTGAAGCAGTTCCAGGATTGGCTGCTTGCCCTGCGGCCGATTATGTCAGCCAATCCACACTCAGGAAGTTTGCAATTAGAGATAGATTTTAAATCGGAAGCCCAGCAACGAACCACCGTAAAGGAAGCCCTGCTCTTACTCGATTCTTTTGGGCCGGGCGTAATTGCGTTGGATGAATTTCAACATATTAACTCGTGGGATCTCGATTCCATTTCTATCGAAGGATGGATACGATCGGAAATGCAGCAATTGAAAAACCTGCGCTTCATCTTTTCAGGCAGCCAGTTTCATTTATTGTCCGAAATGTTCTCTTCGGCCAAGCGGCCTTTTTACGCCAGCACTCAATCGGTATCGATCGGCAAAATACCCGTTAAAGAATATGTTCAATATATTCAGAATCATTTTAAAGAAAACAAACTCATAATAGAAACGGCAGAAACAAACCTGATATTAGATTGGGCAAATGGCAATACCTATAACGTACAATTGCTCTGCAACCGGGTTTTCGCCAAAACAAGAAAGGCGGCCACAAGCGAAATAATCAATGAATCAATTTTGGAAGTGTATGCTGAAAATAAACTTTCATACATGGCGCTTAGCACCTCTATGTCGAAATACCAATGGCAGGTATTGACAGCCATTGCCCTTGAGGGGAATGTGTTTCAATTAACGGCTAAAGAATTTATTACGAAATATAAACTTGGCTCCAGCGCCTCGGTATTAAGGGCGCTTGAATTCCTTACCTCCCGCGAGTTAGTCTATCAATATATAAATGATGCAGGAAAATCTTATTATGAAATTTACGATATCATTTTGATGAGGTGGCTTCAAAAGAAATGATCTGTTACTTTTGAACATTCAATGCGTCTGATCAGTTAAACTAAAAACATCCGTTATCAAAAAGTTCGACATCCCTGCCTACTACCGCTCTTCCATCACCGGAAAGATTAAAGAAGCACGCAGAAAAAAGGATTTGCGTAAGCAGGATTTTTCGCCAACGGTTTTAGATTTGGGCCCGGTTCAATTTATCCTGGCCCGGCATTTTGGTTTTTGTTATGGGGTCGAAAATGCGATCGAGATCAGCTACCGCGCTTTGGAAGAATCCGTTGGCAGAAAAGTGTACCTGTTAAGCCAGATGATTCACAACCAGGAAGTGAACAAAGATCTGGAAACACGAGGCATACAATTTATCATGGACACGGATGGTACACAATTTATTCCATGGGAGAATATTCACAAAGATGATGTTGTGATCATTCCGGCATTTGGAACCACGCTGGAAACTGAGCATCTCTTGCTCGACAAAGGAGTGGAAGTTCAGAAGTATAACACCACATGCCCGTTTGTTGAAAAAGTCTGGAACCGGACTGAAAAACTTGGGGCCGATCAATATACAATCATCATTCACGGCAAACCGAAGCACGAAGAAACGAAAGCTACTTTCTCCCATAGTTCTCATAACGGCCCCTCCATAATCGTTCGGGATATGGAAGAAGCAGTGCAGTTGGGCAGCTACATGGCTGGATCTAAAACCCTGGAAGAATTTAATAAAGAGTTTGAAGGAAGGTTTTCAGAAGGATTTAATCCTGAAAAACATTTGCAACGCGTTGGGGTTGTTAACCAAACCACCATGCTGGCTTCCGAAACCCAGGGCATTGCAGATTATTTCAAACAAGTCATGACCTCCAAATACGGCATCGAAAACACTAAGCAACATTTTGCCGATACGCGCGATACATTGTGTTACGCAACCAACGATAATCAAGATTCTACCTATCAACTTTTAGAATCGGACGCTGATTTGGCAATTGTGGTCGGGGGTTATAACAGTTCAAATACTTCCCACATTGTGGAGCTTTGCGAACGCAAATTCCCCACCTATTTTATCAATTCAGAAAATGAAATAAAATCAGCAACAGAAATCCATCATTTCAACTATCACAAAAAGGAAAAGCAAATCACTTCCAACTTCTTGCCGGACAAGAAATCCGTTAAAATCATTCTTACGAGTGGTGCCTCTTGCCCAGATACGTTAGTCGACCGGGTATTAATAAAACTGATGGGATACTTTGAAGAAGTGAAATCGTTGGACACTGTGTTGCAAGAATATTAGAGTACCTACTTATTGAAATCCTGATAGCCAATCGGAAACTTTGTATTTTTAATCCGTGAATAAATTACTTGCCGGGTGTCTCTTGCTTTTAACTCACCAACTTATTGGTCAGGCTAAAGTTGATTCTGTAAAAATGCTGGAGGAAGTTACGGTCAGGGCTTACGAAGCCGATCGCCCATTGCTCCAGGTTCCGGCTTCTGTTGGATTGATCATGCAAAGTGACCTGGCACGGTTTAGTAATACCTCGTTGGTTTCGGCTGTCAATACGTTGCCGGGCGTTCGCATGGAAGAACGGTCTCCGGGTAGTTATCGCTTTTCAATTCGCGGCAGTTCGTTGCGTTCACCGTTCGGGGTACGCAATGTAAAAGTGTACTTGAATAATTTGCCCATGACCGACCCCGGGGGCAATACGTATCTCAACCAGTTAGATGCTAACTCCATAAATCAAATTGAAATTATCAAAGGGCCGGGGTCCAGTTTGTATGGAGCAGGAACCGGAGGGGTACTTTTACTCCAATCACCACAACCAAAAAACGAAACCACACTAAGTGGTTCGTGGCTGAGTGGCAGTTATGGTTTAAAAAGCTACCAACTTGCATTTAACCAGGGAAATGAAAACTCCAGTCACACGGTAAGTTATCAACATCAGCAAGCGGATGGATACCGCGAGCAAACACGCATGGTGCGCGATCAAATCAACAGCTCCTTCAGTTTTTCATTGTCGGACAAAGAGATATTGGAAACCACTATTTTCTATACAGACTTATACTATCAAACACCGGGCGGGCTGACTGAAACTGAGTATAATACCGATCCGCAACAAGCAAGGCCTGCTGCCGGCACACAACCCGGGGCGGTTTCGCAGCAAGCAAGTGTTTCGCTCCGGTCTTTTTATGCAGGCGTTTCACATCAGTATCAATTTTCCAAAAGCCTTCACAATCGCACAGGTGTTTATGGAAATTTTGTTCAGTTCGAAAATCCAGCAATTCGCGCTTACGAGCGGAGACTTGAACAAAACTTTGGTGCCCGAAGTGTGATGGATTATTCATTTAACATTGGTGGGTGGAGGTCAAAAATCATTGGGGGTGGTGAGTTTATGCACGGCTATTCCCCTGTAAAAAATTATCAAAACCTTCAAGGCGCTCCTGGCCTTTTACAAGATGATGATGAAATCAGGACACTTCAATACAGTTTATTTGGTCAAACTGAATTTAGTAAGGATGCCTGGATAATGACTGCAGGACTTAGCGCCAACTGGGTAGACTATCAATTACTTCGACTTTCTGTTTTGCCGGTCGTGCCCGAAGAAGTATCCTATGACCCTGTGTTAACCCCGCGCTTCGCGGTGCTAAGAAAATTAAATGATGCTTTTTCTTTACACACGAGCATAAGCTGGGGATTTTCCCCACCTACATTGGCTGAAGTCCGGCCATCCAACGGAGTTTTCAATACTGATTTACAATCCGAAAAAGGAATGCAAATTGAATTGGGGGCGCGTGGTTATTTTATCCATCGAAAGTTTTTTGTGGATGCCGCCCTTTATCATTTTGTATTAGACGAAACGATTGTGGTGCGAAGGGATATCACGGGGGCAGATTATTTTGTGAATGCCGGTGCAACCGATCAAAATGGCGCTGAAGTATTGTTGAACTGGCAACCTTCTTTGCTTACTTCTCTTTTATCAACGTTTAAAATCTGGACGGGTGTTACGCTAAATCATTATCAGTTTAAAGATTACGAAAAGGATAATGTTTCTTTTAGTGGCAATGACTTAACCGGTGTGCCAAAACATGTTTATAGCGGTGGCCTGGATTTAGCGTTGCGAAATGGAGTTTATTGGCATGTAACACTCAACTATACATCGTCTCTTCCTCTTAATGACGCTAACACCGCTTTTGCCAAATCGTATACATTGCTCGGAAGCAGGTTGGGGTACAAGGCTTCTGCCAAAAAATTGCCGGTTGATATTTTCGCTGGCGCTGACAATTTGTTAGATGAACCCTATAGTCTCGGCAATGACTTGAATGCAGCCGGAGACCGCTATTTTAATGCAGCCGCAAGGAGAAATTACTACGTTGGATTAAACATTGGATTAAATTTCAATCGAAAGAATTCCGCCAATTGAATGATTCAATATTTTAAAACATAACGGGAAAGTGGTCTATTTACAATTTCTTACCTTTAGGGTATATAGCACATCACCAAACAAATAACACCATGAAAATCAAACTCCTGTTCCCCATTTTATTTTTGCTCGCGCTCGGCACTTTTTCGTCATGCGATCTATTTGATAAAGCGGACGATATTTCATTTGATGCTACACTTCCGTTGGATTTTGTTATTGATGAGGATCAGGACAATCCGGGCGGGAAAGATTACTCAAGCACCAAAACGTTAGATGCTGCTTCTGATCCTGACGTGGCTAAGTATGCCAGTAAAATCAAGGAATTTAAGGTCAACAAAATTACGTATACTATCTCAGGTGCTGATCCCAACACCGTTACTGTTTCCAACGGAAAACTTGTGATTGTTTCGTCTAACAAAACATTGGCAACCGCCAGTTCAGTTAGTTTAAGCAACACAGCCGAAACGGAATTAACTGCCGATGTTGCCGGCTTTAATGAGCTGGCCTCTTTGCTGCTGAACGATAAACAGGAAGATGTTAAGATGGACGCCCGGCTTTCTAAAACACCGGTTGCCTTTAATGTAAGGTTTAAATTTTACGTGACCATTACAGCCAATGCATTGTAAGAAATCACAACTATTTTAAAAACAAAAATGCTCCCACTTCAGGAGCATTTTTATTTCTGTTTCTTCATTAGGTTTTTGACAATCACCTCAGCATGCACCCGCGAGTTCTCAATAAACCATTTGTTTGTTTTCAATCCGCCACATACTACCCCCGCCAGGTATAAATTGGTAATATTGGTTTCCATCGTTTCTTCATTATACACAGGTGTGTGATATTCATCGTTCCTAAATTCTATTCCCATTGACTTCATTAAGTCAAACGGAGGCTGATAGCCCGTCATCGCCAGCACAAAATCATTTTGTAAAATCTCTTTTCCAGTTGGGGTTTTGATTTCAATAGTTGTTGGTGTAATGCGTATTACCTGCGAATTAAAATATGCTTTGATCGATCCTTCCTTTATCCGGTTTTCAATATCGGGGCGCACCCAATACTTTACGCTTTCGCGGATTTGGTCTTCGCGGATGACCATGGTTACTTCCGCCCCTTTGCGCCATGTTTCCAACGCAACATCCACAGCCGAATTGGCAGCGCCAATTACCGCCACCTTCTGGCCAAAATATGGATGCGGTTCGTTGTAATAGTGTTTCACTTTTGGCAAGTCTTCACCTTCCACATTCAACAAATAGGGTAAATCATAAAAGCCAAGGGATATGATCACAGCTTTCGCAGAATAATTTCCTTTTGTCGTCTTCACTTGAAAAAACCCTGTGCCATTTTTTGTAACCGCCTCCACACTTTCATATAATTTTACATGGAGTTGCCAACTGGAACAAACCCTGCGATAGTATTCCAACGCTTCGGGGCGGGTGGGTTTTGGATTGTTTGAAATGAATGGCACCCCGCCAATCTCAAGCCGGTCGGATGTAGAAAAGAAAGTCATGTTGGCGGGATAGTTGTAAATCGAATTCACCAGACAGCCTTTCTCTATAATAAGATAATCCAACCCTGCTTTTTTTGCTTCAATGCCGCAGGCAAGGCCAATAGGACCGGCTCCAATGATTATTAAATCTTTCCCTTCCATTCGTGAGTGTTAAAATTGATTTTAATGATGTTAGCGCTTTTGCGGTTCAGATTTTAGCCTCTTTCTTTAACACAAAGAAATCACGAAAGCTGCGTAACATCAGTTAATGATACAAAAGAAATTTTACCCGATCAGCATCCTGGTTATTAATGTCAGGGTTTTTGGTGTTTTTAATTCGAACAATCTTCACGACTTTAGAGTCCCAAACGATTGTTATGAAAAAAACATTTGCCTTACTGCTATTTCTTTTATCAACTTTTTCAGTCTTCGCGCAAACCGGTTCGGAGATTTTGCTGTTCGATTTAAAAATCAAAAAAGATAAAATCACACTCAGCAATCCGAAAAATATAACCAACCACCCGGGGTATGATAATCAACCGGGTTTTAATAGAAGTAAGCCTGTGTTGTATTATTCATCTTTTAATGACGAGGGTCGTTCGGATATAAAAGCGTACAATTACGAAACCAATTCAACGAATTCTTTTACCCAAACTTCCGAGCGCGAATATTCGCCAACGCATACTCCCGATGGAGAGTTTCTTTCCTGCATTATTCAGCGCGATAACGGTGTACAAGATCTCGGAAAATATCCGCTTGCCGGTGGCGATCCCTATACGATCATCGATAACCTGATTGTAGGCTACCATGTGTGGGCCGATAACAGTCACCTTGCCCTGTTTATTTTGGGCGAGCCGAATACTCTTCATTATATGCGCTTGCCAACAAAGGAAGATACCGTGGTGGCCCAAAATATCGGGCGTTCTTTGCATCAAATCCCTAATGAACGGGCGATTAGTTTTATTCAGAAAAATTCTTCCACTAACTGGGAAATAAAAAAATTAGATACTGAAACGATGCTGATCACCACCATTGCACCTACGCTTCCCGGCCACGAAGATATATGCTGGACACCTGGTGGAAAAATTATTTCAAGTGATGGCACAAAGCTTTTTGTGTTTGATCCTAAAAAAGGAAAGGGTTGGAAAGAAATTCCTTTAACTACAGGTGCCGGGTTGCTGAAAGGTGTAACAAGGGTTGCTGTTAATTTAAAAGGTGATAAGTTAGCGGTGGTGGTTGCAGAGTAGTTCAGAACAAGGTCGTCAACCTTTTGTGCTCAGCTAAAAGGTTGACGACCTTCAGATATTGTCTACCATTTTAATTTTTCTTTGGCTTTGCGGGTGGTAAAAAGTTTTCTCCTGTAACAACTTTTTTACCTGTCTCTGCAGATGCTTTTTACGGTCGCGATCTGGGTTATTGCACGAGGGCACGTTCTATTTGTCCTACTTTGCTCATTACCTAAATAGTTTTATATAATCATCAAAAGCAAAAATGCGATTGCGTTTATAGCCTGTAACTTCTACCAACATTTTCAATTTTATAAAATCGTCAATCAACCGAAAAGCTGTTGAAACATTTATTCCCAACGCTTCTGCTACATCCCCTGCATCTGCAATGGGGTTGCTGTATAAAAATTGTAAAAAGGATTTTGCCAAAGCTTGCTTTTTGCCCAAGGATATAATTTTGTGCTCGGCTTCGCTTCTGAGCTTTATAATGTTTTTAAATGTTTGTATGGAGCTTTCGGAAGTACTGCGAACACCTTCTAAAAAATATTTGAGCCATTGGGTTAAATCGTTGTGGGTTCTTACTCTTGTGAGATTATCGTAATACAATGATTTGCTTTTTTCAAAGAAATCGGATAAGTAAAGTGTTGGTTTGTGCAATAAATCATTACTCACTAAATAAAGGGTAATGAGCAAACGCCCTATACGTCCGTTACCATCTAAAAATGGGTGAATGGTTTCAAACTGATAATGGGCAATGCCTATTTTTATTAAGTGCGGAACAGGAATGTTTTCGTTATGCAAAAACTTTTCAAGGTCGGCCATTAAATCGACCACACTATCTTGGTGGGGTGGTATAAAAGTAGCATCGCCCAAGCTGCTGCCGCCTATCCAGTTTTGACTTTGGCGAAACTCACCGGGTAATTTATGTTTTCCCCTTACGCCTTGTAATAGGGTTTTGTGGGTTTGCTTTAGTAGCCGATTACTCAAAGGCAACTTTTCCAATTTTTCAATGGCTTGGTTCATTGCCTGCACATAATTTTGTACTTCCTGCCAATCGTCCTTTTTTTCGGGTTGTATGTATTCTTCCTTTTGAATGGCTTCGTCTATATTGGTTTGAGTGCCTTCTATCTTGCTGCTTTTTGTACCTTCTTTGAGTACGTGCATTTTTATAAAAAAATCTACATCGGGTATCAGTTGCGAAAAGGCATTTAACTCGCCCAGTTTTATATTAGCTTGGCTCAATAGCATTACCAGCTCAGCATTGTCTATTTGCCAGGTAATATCTACCACATTGGGCTCAAAGCTTTTGTATTGGTAGCGTTGAACAGATTTTCCTGCTTTAAAATCACTTACATTCATCGTTTTTTGTTTGCTGACGAAGTGCAAATATAGTTATTTATAATTGCACTTTAGTTATTTTGTGCAAATAAGATATTTTGTATTTGCACTTCAACCAACCGTATTTTCTCTGTTAAAAGGTTGGGAATGAAGCAAAAATCTTTTTATGTTTTTCCATTTTGATTTCAAATGCTTTAATCTCTTCTTCCATATCAAAAAGAATATTGTCGATTTTGGAGGAACAAAGCTTTTGTGTTTGATCCTAAAAAAGGAAAGAGCTGGAAAGAAATTCCTTTAACCGCAGGTGCCGGAATGTTGAAGGGCGTTACACGACTTGCTGTTAATTTAAAAGGTGAGAAGTTGGCGGTGGTGGTTGCGGAGTAGTTCAGAACAAGGTCGTCAACCTTCTGATATTGTCTACTTTCTCCACTTACACTACACTGGGCACGCGCTTTGACTGGCTTTAGGATGTGCACTCATATCAATCTCTCTTCTAATGAATCCTTCCAAATAATAAAACCCTTTCTATCATCTGTATAATCATGATGTACCCGGTTAAAATTAACGGGAGCATTTTCAAGAAATGATTGTCGGCCTTTATTTCTTATAGTATTCAAATCTTCGTCTATTAACTTTAGCATAACTGGCAGTTTTCTTTTGTCAGCGTCAAAATACCAGATATAGGTTGCTTCCTCGGTATCAAGCGTCTCCAAAATAATATGAAAATTCTCCTTGCCTTTGACGAGGAACACAAAAGAAAAGGGACTTAATACAAACCTTATTTTTAGAATCATTTTTTCGTGTCGATCTGCCAAATATTGAAGATGCCTTTTATGTCTGTAATTTTTGTTGTTTAGAATGTCACTCAACAGTTCCTCACCAGAATTGTACAAACTTTCCTTTTGAGCCTGCAATTGATTTATATCGATTAGCTCCGCTGAGTCTTGAGATTTTGGTTTCTCAAGGAAGTGCTTTGTAATAAATCTGAATTTAACTCCCTCAATAATCTCCCTTGATATTTTCGAAATATCCGCGGATGTCGCAAGCTGTGATATGATCTTCCTATTCTCAAATTCGGCATGAATGCGAATCTTGACGTTTTTGGATTTGAGAGCTTTAGCAAAGTACGGTTTCAGAACTTCAAACTCCGGTCTTATATCAAGATTCTCAATATCGAAATCAAGATCCGTCCGTATTTCCTCAATTCTATATTTGAATGTGACGCTTCCATATTGAAATTCCAGCTTTTCAATGGGTATTCTTATCTGCTGGTCTATTTTGATTACATCAAGTGATTTGATCATTTCCACTTCTACTGGATCATCAAACAAAGTGGGAAGCTGCTCAATCTTCCTGTAATACGTGTTTCGTTTTAAAAACAATCTGTTCAGATAATCAATCTTTATGTCTCGGTAGTCATAAATTGTTGGGGCAATTTCCGATCGCTGCACTCGTCCTATATATTGAATCAGCTTTCCTTCGAAAGAGAAGGGATACACCAAAAACAGGCAATGGACGTCTTGTATGTCTGTTCCTTCTCCAAAGAACTGTCCGGTTGTAATCAGTGCCTGATAGTTACCTTCTTTAACAGTCTTCCATTTTAATTTTCTGTTGCTTTCTGAATCCTCTCCGCTTAGGGTAATCGTTTCATAAAACTGTTTCAGATACTGATTGAGTGTATCAATATGATCTTTCCGTTCTGTGATAATTATTGTCTTGTTTCCGGAATCAAGTTCCTTCTTTATATCATTTAACACTAACCTGTTTCTGGATGAGTCATGTGCAAGAATTTTCGACAATGTTTCAAATTTGTCAGTTCTTGAGTTAAAGGGCACATCAAGTTCCGTGTTTCGAATAATCACTTTTGGTTGTTTTGTATCAGGAATATCGGCAGGCTTAATTTCTGAAATGATTTCGCCTAAGTGAATAAAAATAATTTTACCATCATTGTATTTTCTGAATGGCGTTGCTGTTAGTCCATACAGATAGTAGGCGTTAAATTTTGACAAGGTTGTTCTGAAAGTTTCAGCGGGAATGTGATGACATTCGTCAAGAATTATGGTTCCGAATGAATTTACCAGTTCATTGTGATCAGGCTTTTGTAATTCCTTCACAAGACTTTGTATGGTTGCAACTGTTATCTTCTTACCTGGTTTATTCTTGCCTTGCCCGATTTTACCGATTTGTTGTTTAGGTATTCCTAAAAAGGTCTCTACCCTTTCTAACCACTGTTCAGCCAGTTGTTTGCGGTGGACAATTATCAATGCCGGTTGCTGTTTGTCTGCAATGACTTTAAGGGCAATAACCGTTTTACCTGAGCCAGGTGGGGCAACAATAACTCCAATGTCTTTTTTTGATACGGTATTGATTACCGATATCTGGTACGGTTTTAATTGGGCGTGAAATGAAAATACTACGGGATTAACTCTTCTCCGGTTATCAACAAATTCATAATCCAGATTTTCTTCTTTACAGTATCGCACTAACTTTCCGATAAATCCCTTTGGAATTATTAATTCGTGTTCTTTCTCTTCAATAAACTTGAAGTATCGTTTGGTGCCATAGGTATTTCTTCCTGACTTCTGCTTAATAAAAAACTCTGCATTTGTAAAGTTCAATTCCTCCCTTAAAAAATTAGTCAATTTCAGAGTCAGGCCATTACGATTAATATGAATTGAATTAGATAATGTTAATTGAAGTTTCCCAGCAGGGACTTGAACAGTTTTTGTTTCAGCTATTCCGTTATATAAATCATCTAATTTCGATTTGGCTATTCGAATGACACTCCTTAATAAACTCCATTGGTCTTGTATAGGTTCTAATGTATCTGGATTGATGAAACAACTGTTCCCCTGTTCCCATGATGACTTATGTAATGGTAAGGCTATCAGATTACCCAATCCTTTTCCCGAATGAAAGTCCTGATTGGGAAATAATCTATCAAATGACCCTTTATCGAATGGAGAGAAAATTCCGATTTCTTCAAGAATAGAGATGAATATTTTCCTGCTTCGTAGTGCCGGATAGGGCTGTTCAAACAATATCCAAACGTGACCACCTTTGCCAGATCGTGATCGCTCGAGGTAGGCCATAATTCCTTTCTCCTGACATGCATTAATGAAAGCCCGACATTCTTCAGCCCATTTTTCTCCATCAAAATCAGCCGCAATAAACCATGAGGTATTATCAGTGAGTAATGGATAAATACCGACAAGTTGATTTCCTTTCAGATGCTTCTCAATCTGATTATCGATGAGCGCTAAGTAGGTTTTGTCTTTGTAGTTCTGAAATGTTCCGCCTTTTGCTTTATGTGCCCGATAAAAATAAGGATCGAATGAATATGCAGGCATATAGCCGCTTTTATTTCCCTTATCCCACCTGATCGCAAATACATCATCACGGCCTTTAAAAACAGATTTGAATAGTTGAATCTGCTCATGTAATGAAGGTGAGATCATAGTTGACTTGGGCTGTTTCCAGAACCATTGATTTCGGCCAAATAGCGGCCTATTCCCGGCCAATTAACTTTTAAGTTGTGAACAGATCATGAGCCCATTATCAATAATGGTACTTATCCGTCATATATCCGCCATATCCGCCAGCAAACAGCCAGTTAACCGCCCAGTTCATAATAAGTGCCTTTCTTTTCCCCTTTCTTTTGAAGAATATTTTTAACAACTAAATCATCCAAATCTCGTAAGGCAGTCCTTTCAGACGCGTCCGAAATTTTTTGATAGTCAGAATTAGTAATACTTCCATTTTCCACCACATACAAAACAGCTTTCACCTGCCGTTCATTTAACCCAATTTTCCTCAATTGCTCTTCGGTATAACGATCTTTGAAAAGCGTAATCATCACTCCCCCAAATTCTTCTTTCATTTCAGGTTCAGGAAGTTCGGCCTCCCTACAGGCAGTTATGATCTTCAACGTTCCGCGTCCCCAGGCATCAATGTAACCGCCCTTGAAACAGACGTCTGCAATAATCGGGTTTTTAGGTTTTGACGGATGGTTTCCTTTTAAATCGGCAAAGGTGATTCCCGCAGGCAATGTACCTTCATTCCAGATGCTCAGTTTATTATCATAGATTCTGATCTGGATCATGGCTCCCATATAGTTACGGTGAACCAAAGCATTCAATAACATTTCGCGCAAGGCTGCTGCCGGGTATTCACCTTTTTCTATTCTCAATAATCCTTCAAAGCTTATGTTTTTAATCAGGAACTTGTGCCCGAGTTGTTTCGGTACTTCCTGAAGAAGTTGTATCAAATTACCTTCTTCGGTTTCCTGAAATTTCAAATCATCATCAGCCTTACCAAACCTGCCCATCTTTACAGTCAGGTTAGGGTAAAACTTTCCTGGGTCTTTGCCAAACAGAATGAGCGCAGCGCGTTTTAATTTACCACCATCAGCTACGCGTAACTTTTCCAATAGTTCCATCAGACTTAACCCCTTCACATCAGGCATCCGCCCTGATTTTTCAGCAGCTTCTAAGAAAAGATCAACTGATTTTTGATCAATGTCTTCAATAGTGGCGCGCCACTCAATGATTTCATCCCACGTCTGACCGGATTTCCTTAAAAGAAACTCCGTCAACGCACTTCCTATTAATTCTGTATTGGTGCTTCCGCTTCGCTGATAATACCGGCCTCTTAATGAAACCGCTACGGTGTACGGTGGTGTGATGATCTCAATAAAGTATTTTCCGTTTTCGTTGTGAAGGTTTACTTCGGCAATTATTCCCAAATAGTTTTTGATCTTATTGGGAATATCATCCATCAATTTCCTGTGGTCTGAAATCCCTGCCACCTCACCTTTATCATTCTTACCAAGAAAAATTGTTCCTCCAGTTGCGTTGGCAAAACCACATACCCATTTTAAATGGTCATCATGCCAGGATGATTTGTATTCTATGGTTTGAGTTTCGGGCATTCGTATTAGTTGATAACTTTTTTGATTGGTTAATAACCTGAAAACTGATGAGAGTCAGTGTTTCGTTTATAGTCAGATTTTTTATAGAAGTCGATTTGCCTATTTTTTTTGAGCCTCGTCTTTAGTCATTTTGCTGTGAGTCATTATCCAAAAATAAGGATTTCAAACTGTTTGTTCACCTCTTGCGCGGTGGGTTGGCTCTTTGTTTTGGTGCTGTGGTGGTCCCGATCCAGGGTTTCTTAACATCCAAACAAGGTCGTCAACCTTTTATGCTCAGCGAAAAAAGGTTGACGACCTTCAGATATTGTTTACCATTTTAATTTTTCTTTGGTTTTGCAGGCTTGAGCAAAAACTTTCATACGAGCACGTCTGCCCACCTGACGCAAAACCGGTGTTGGTGGTTCATTGTTATTATTTTAGTTTCTTAATTGTTTTGCTTTCAATTAGCGATTTCATTTGAGTAATGGCAACTTTGTTGAGTTGGATAAGTCTTTCGCTTTGTGTTAAACCTTGTTGAATAAGCAATGCGTTTATACCTTCCATGTTACTTAACACACTGTTCCAATGTCGCATAATCCCTGATGTTTCCGTTCTGATTTTTATCGGGATTGCTATCACGCCATTCTTTTGCCGTAATTCCGAAAAGTGCAACGTTCAGCAAATCGGCTTCGGTTGAATAAACAAAGTTGGCTTGCTGTTTTGTAATTTCTTTCGGTATCAGGGTTCCTTTGATGGCGTCTGTGTGTATGCGGTAATTGATTTTGGAAATGGTGCGTTGCAAATTCCATTCGAGTTGCAGACGATTGTTTTCATCATCTTTCAGGCGTTGAAATTCTTTGATTACATAGAGTTTGAACTCAATGGAAATCCAAGAGGCAAACTCTAACGCAATATCTTTATGAGCGAAAGTACCTCCATATCTTCCTGATTTTGAAACAATACCAACGGCATTTGTGGTTTCTATCCACTTTTTGGGTGTCATTACAAAACTGTTCAGTCCAGCCTGTTTTCTAAACCCCTCGAATTCGA
>CAZNRJ010000015.1:0-14381 GCA_964574945.1 uncultured Ohtaekwangia sp.
GCGGAATCCCGCCTACTGCGGGATCCGCGATGACAAAGTATTTTTGAGATGACTTATAGTATTTTAATGAATAAAACTTTTTAATTGAAAAATTCATCTTACAGATTGTGATAAATAAGTCTTATGCTTAAAAATTATTTCACCACCGCCTTCCGGAATCTGCTTCGTCAACGCGGAACCACTTTTTTAAATATCAGCGGACTTACACTGGGTTTGGCCACAAGCCTTATTCTTTTTTTGATGGTGCGCCACCACAAAAGCTTCGATACGTTCCATAGCAACTATTACCGTATTTACAGAGCCAATGTTCAATCTGATGGTAACGATGGGAAGAATTATACATCGGGAGTATACCTGGGTTTCCCTGAAGTGTTTAGTAACGACTTCCCCGAAGCGGAAGAAGTTACTTTTATTTCTTACAGGAACGGAAGCTTTATTGTAATTCCGCAGGAAGCAGGTGAACCCAAAAAGTATGATGAAGAACGCGGAGTAGCCTATGCACAACCCAGCTTCTTTAAAGTATTCGATAGAAAAATTCTGATGGGCGATGGCGAAAAAGGATTAGACGAGCCCAACGAAGTGATCTTATCAAAGCGATCGGCTATTAAATATTTTGGAAAGGAAGATGCCATTGGCGAGGTGCTGCGATATGAGGATAAGGATTTCAGGGTTACCGCAATTATGGAAGACTACCCCGCCAACACCGATCTGCCTTTTGATATCCTCGCTTCTTATATCACTGTAAAGAAAGAGAGAGATGGGAGTGCCTGGACGGGTATATGGAGCGATGACCATTGTTACTTCACAGTAAAAGAAGGAAGCACAATAGCAGATATTGAAGCCCGTATGCCGGCATTTGTTACCAAGTACCTGGGCGATGCTTCCCGCAATCGTGATAACACAGCTTTTGTGCTTCAGCATTTCAGTGAAATTCATTTCGATGACCGGTTTGGTAATTATAATTACAATACGGTTAGTGATGCATCGCTGCTGGCGCTAAGTATAATTGGTGTGTTTCTTTTGCTTACGGCTTGTATCAACTTTATAAACCTCACTACAGCCGAGGCAGTTAAGCGCTCGAAAGAAGTAGGTATTCGCAAATCGTTGGGCAGCTCAAGGGCTCAATTGATCTTTCAGTTTTTGGGTGAAACATTTTTAGTAACGTTGGTGTCTGTTGTAATAGCGATAGTGTTAGCAGAAGTAGGGCTGAGCTTTCTCAACCCGTTTCTGGATTTGAGTCTTAGCCTCAACTTTGCTTCTGATCTTTCATTGTGGTTGTTCCTGGTTATCACATTAGTGGTGGTATCTGTACTATCCGGTTTTTATCCCGCATTGATTGTGAGTGCTTTTAACCCGGTCAGCGCATTAAAAAATCAAATCCATGCATCACATTCCTCCGGCTTTAATTTGCGCAGGAGCCTGGTTGTGCTTCAGTTTGTGATTTCGCAATTGCTGATTATAGGAACGGTTGTGCTCATCAGCCAGATGAATTACCTGCGCAACAAAGAACTTGGATTTCGTAAGGATGCGATTATCACATTGAATATTCCCGTTGGTGAACAACCTTCGGCTAATGGTGAAAGTAAAATGCGCACCCTGCGCGATGAACTGCTTACGATTTCAGGAGTGGAGGCAACAAGCCTGAGCAGCACGGCACCATCTTCGGGCAGTGTGTCATCAACAGATTTTACAATTGAAGGAGATGAAAACAGCCATGGTGCACAAGTAAAACAAATAGACGGAAACTATTTGGATCTGTATGGTTTGGAACTAATTGCCGGTACCGGTGTAGCCGATACAGACACTGCGCAAACATTCATAGTCAACGAACGATTTGTACAGGTAGTGGGCTTTACTAATCCTGAAGATATTATCGGAAAGAACGTTCGGATGTGGGGAAAGACATTACCTGTAAGTGGCGTAGTGAAAAACTTTCATACGGTATCGTTGCAAAATCCGCTGGAAGCCACTGTCATGCTTAACCGGATTCGGGGCTATCGAACAATGTCAGTGAGACTTAATCCGCAAGCCATGCAGGCGGCAATGAAGCAGGTGCAGGCTAAATGGGAATATGCCTATCCTGAATATATCTACTCCTATCGTTTCCTCGATGAGCAGATTCGGGAGTTTTATGAAGGTGAACAACGCATGTCGGTCATGCTATCGGTATTCACTTCGCTCGCTATCTTCATCGGCTGTCTCGGTTTATTTGGATTAACCGTATTCATGGCAAATCAAAAGACCAAAGAAATCGGGGTGCGAAAAGTTTTGGGCGCTTCGGTGGAAAGTATCCTCGTGTTATTCTCGAAAGAGTTTATAAAGCTTATCCTGATCGGATTTTGTGTTGCTGCTCCGTTAGCCTGGTACGTGGCCAATCAATACCTCGATCAGTTTGCCTATAAGATTCCGGTGGGGCCGGAATTATTTCTAACCGGGTTTGTGATTACATTGATAATTGCAATTGTCACAGTAGGATACAAATCGTTTCAGTCGGCTACAGCAAACCCGGTGGATGCACTGCGAAGTGAATAGAGATATTTTCCGTTGTTTGTAGTCTTATGGAGTTTACTCACATTCAATCCTATGTCCAAACCTGATTATATGGCCATCAGGATCTTCAACAAGCATTTCTCTCATATTCCATTCTTTGCTTTCAGGCGCTGAGATAATTTTTGCTCCTTTTTTATTAATGATTTTGAAATATGCATCAACATCATCCACAATAATTGCGATCCACGTGCCCGGGCTACCCTGATTGTTCAGGCAGAAAAAGATTTCAACGCCATCTTTTACAATGCCACCAAAATCGGTTGGATTACCCCATTCCCATGAATCTTCAAATCCCAAAATTTCGGTATAATACCTTATGCTTCTCTTTACATCTTTGGAATAAAGGATTGGGTTTGATTTCTCGAACTTCATTTCAGTTTTACTTTTTCCTTACAGTATAAAACGAAAATTAATACCAATGTTTTTGGATGAGTTGCAACATCTCTGCATGTACTTTTCCACCAGCACATAGTTGACCTCCGTGTAAGTAATTTTCACCACCCGAAAAATCGGTAACAACTCCACCGGCTTGCTGCACGATAAATGTTCCTCCGGCTACATCCCAGGGCGAAAGATTGTATTCAAAAAATCCTTCCAGCTTACCACAGGCTACATACGCTAAGTCCATCGCTGCACTGCCTAACCTGCGAATGCCATGTGTTTTTTCAAGAAATATTTTAATGATCTCCAGGTAGTTTTCTCTTTTATCTAAATGATAATATGGAAATCCTGTGGCCAACAGGCTTTCTTCCAATTTATTAATGGGTGAAATTCTAATTTCTTTTTGATTGCAATAGGCAGGATTGTTTTCAATGGCGTGATAGCAATCTCTGTGACTCACATCATAAACAATACCCAGAACGGTCTTGTCTCTTCGCTGCAAGCCAATACTAATGGCATAAATAGGTAGGCCGTGCAGGTAATTGGTTGTTCCGTCCAACGGGTCGATAATCCAACGGTAGTCATTGGTTCCTTTTGTTTCGGTTCCTTCCTCGGCTAAAAAACCGGACCCGGGAAGTAATTCGCTTAAGCGGGCCACTAATCTTTTTTCGGATTCTTTATCTACATACGAAACTAAGTTACTGAAACTTCCTTTCTGCTCAATCCTGGAATGATCGAAATTTTCAGACTCTTTGTTCATGAACTCACCTACTTCTTCACACAATGAGATTACATCTTTTTCCAATCCGGATAAGTTCATTTTTTCTGAGTTTGATATTTAACAAAAGACAACAGAACAACTAACACAGAAACCCAGGCCGAAGTTTTTGCCACCACCTCGCCTTGCCTTAAGTTTTGCGCATCTAATATATTCGATTCGTTTGTGTAGAACGAAATCATTTGCAAGCGATTTACACCTGGGGCATCCAATTGGTAAGAAAGGAGAGGAGGGAGTATGATTAAAAATATGGCCAGGATAAAAAGATACACCCGAAACGATTTAGTCTTAAAAAACGACAAATAGAAAATTAAGTTGACTATCAAAATCCAAAGGGAAACCCCAAGGTAGCCGATATGCTGCGTCCATGTTGTCCAGTCAGGATAGAGACTTAACGCATCCGCCAGGAAGATAGTTTGTTCTTTCCACGGAAGCGATAAAAAAAGATATTCAGCACCTAACCAAAAGAAGATAATTGTAAACTTGCCTAAGCGCGAACCCAGATTTTGATAGGCAAACGAATAGCCAACAAAGGTTAAGGTAAATACGATGGCTTGCGCCAGAACAAGTACGAGCAAATGAAAATCAAAGAGGGTTGCTGTAAACAACGAAACAGCGAGAGCGAACAGGATTAACTCAAAACGATTCCACGGGTTTTTGCTTGTGTTGGCATAATCGCTAATAGCAAATAGCGGGGCAACCCCAACAAATATGAGTGCAGGAAATGACTTCATTAACCAACCGGCTACTAAGAGTACTGATGAGAGCGCAAACAAGCTCCACGGATTCCATATCGCACTATTCTTTTTTGCCATCGATCACGATCACAATTTCGCCTTTAACATCTTTCCTCTTAAAGTGCTCCAGCACTTCAGTCACCATTCCGGTTTTAGTTTCTTCATGAAGTTTGGTCAACTCGCGTGAAACGGAAACCATTCGTTCGGAACCAAAAAATTCAACAAGCTGCTCAAGTGTTTTAACAAGCCGGTGAGGCGATTCATAGAGCACTACCGTGCGATCTTCTTCACTAAGTTTTTTAAGTATGGTTTGCCTGCCTTTTTTATGAGGCAAGAAACCTTCAAACGCAAATCGGTCTGTCGGGAATCCTGATTTTACCAAAGCCGGAATAAGTGCTGTGGCTCCCGGCAAACAGTCAATCTTCAATCCTTCTTTTAGTGTTTCACGAACTAATAAAAATCCGGGATCGGAAATACCCGGAGTGCCGGCATCACTGATCAAGGCCATGATTTCACCGGCTTTCATGCGTGCGATCAAGCCGGCCAATGTTTTGTGCTCATTAAAAATATGGAAACTTTGAAGTGGTTTTGAAATTTCATAATGCTTTAGCAGGAAACCTGAAGTGCGGGTATCTTCTGCTAAAATGGTATCAACCGATTTAAGTACTTCTAATGCGCGAAGCGTAATATCCTGAAGGTTGCCAATCGGGGTGGGGACAAGGTATAAAGAGGTCTTTATTTCTTCCACAACTATACTAATTGATCAATCGCCTTAGCAAGATCGCGATCTTTGTCTGTGACAACATCGCCCGCATCATGGGTACTCAGTTCAAAGCTTACGGTGTTATAAACGTTTGTCCAAAGCGGATGATGGTCTGCTTTTTCAGCAATCAAGGCCACTTTGGTCATGAAACCGAAGGCTTCCGTAAAGTTTTTAAACCTGAAAGTCTTCTTTAACCGGTTGTTCTCTTCTTTCCACATAGCAACTGTTTTTGATTGATGAGATAAAGTTAGAAGAAAGAGCGAAGCTATCGTAAACCTGGGATCGTTTTAAAGCGCTACGATTCCCTCAATTTTAGTGGCTGCCTTATAATATTCAACAACGGCCTCGCTGTTGGGTGCCATTACGTCAATGGTTACACTCGTGTAGTTTCCCTTCTTGGAGGGCCTTTCGGTGGTGGTATGATTGGGGAATAGGGCTTTCAATTCGCGCTCTTTTCCTGTCGGGACAATAAACTTAAATGTGTAAAGGGCCGGCCAGGCATAATATTGATCCAACTGAATCTTGAAATTTTCAAACCACTGCTCGTCCATAATTACATATTAAAATAAAAAGCGTCCTGAACCCATTGTTCAGGACGCCCGTATTTTCGGATAATGATTATTAAAAGAACTTGTAACGCTTATCTTCAATTTTAGCACCTTCTTTCAGCGCTTCAGAAATTGCGTAGGCCGATTTACCATTTAATCCCTGAAGCAATTGATTGCGGAACATGCTATAATCACCCACCGCAGGGGCAGTTGTTTTGTTCTGCAATTCTGCCACCAGCACACCATTTTCCCCGGCAAATGGCTCTGATCGTTTACCATTTTCAAGGGAGAAAATTTTACCAACGGCAACAGGATCTAACCCTACGCTTGGTAAGGTGTTGGAATTTAATTTCAAATCGCTCGATGAACCTACGATTGCATCAGTGCCAAAAAGTTTTGCCAGCTCGTCTAACGAGTCAGTTTTTCCTTTTAACTTCTCTATGATTTGTTTTCCTTTTACTTCATTGCGAACGGCAGGCGTAATCTCCCCTTTCACATCGTTAAAAGGACGAACACCTTCTTCGGTTTCTCCAGTCATGATAGCCACTACATAATCTGCATCTAACGGAAATACATCCGATACTTTGCCAATCTTCGCATCGCGGAACAACCAGGTCACCATACTACGTGCATCACCAAGGGTATTGATTCTGCGGTCGGCCGTTTTCAGATCGTTAGCTGTCATCACCATTAAATTTTCTTTCCTGGCGCGATCAGTGAAATCATCTAACCCGGATAAGTCAATAGCAAAATTTTGTGCTTTCAGGAACGCTTCATTTTGAGTTTCGTCACTCGGTGCAATATCCAATTCAACAGTGGCCACTGTGTAGGAAGTGTAATCCACCAATTCAGTTACATCAATGATATGATAGCCAAACTGGGTTTCTACAACATCAGGAAGAACACCTGTTTTCTTTGCAGCAAAGACAGGCTTTTCAAATTCTTTAACCATACCGCCCGATGAAAATGGACCTAAGTCCCCACCACGGGTTGCTGTACCATCGGTGCCATGCTCGCGTGCTTTGGCTGCAAAGTCGGCACCGCCTTTAATTTCAGCCAGGATTTTTCTTGCTTTTTCTTTAGCCGTCTTTTTGGATGCATCAGTTTCATCATCCCATCTGATTAAAATGTGACTTGCCCTTGCTGTGCCAACGGTATCCTTACCGGATTTTACAATCTTAACAACTTTATAAGAACCGCCATCTAAAACCGGACCGATTACATTGCCAGCAGTTAATTGATCTTTCTTATCAGCTAAAAATGCAGGTAGTGTAGATGCAGAATATTTCGCGAAAGGCTCGTTGCCTTCAGTGTTTGCAATTGCGAATAATGAATCTTCTGTTGCCGTTTTAAAATCATTTGCAATTTTTTCCAATTCTAAACGAATTTCTGTAGAGTCGGCCGATGAAGCTTCAATCGGGAAGGAAACATAGCTTAAGCTACGGGTTTGTTCAGCCTTATACTTTTCCTTGTTACGATTGTAGTAGTCTTTCAGGTCGCTGTCAGAAACTTTAATGGCCGAATCGCTTACAACAAAATAAGGAACGTATAGATACTTAACTTCGGCAACATCATTTTGTATATGATAGTCGCGTTCAGCTTCAGCTTCTGTAACGTAATTGGTTTTAACAATCAGGTTTTCGTACTTAATACGCTCGCGACCCAATCCTAATTCTTGCTGAAAAGTAGTCCAACGATATTTGGCTTCATTAAAACCTGCCAACGCTTGTGGATCAATGGGTGCCGGAATATTGAATTGATTAATGTATTGTAATAACCGGGTGCGATCGAAATTTCCAGCCGAATCCAGAAAAGAAGATTTTACATTCTCGTCTATATTCTTTCCCTGAATCATGTCCCAAACTTCCTCAGTAGTTACTTGCACACCCACTTTTTCAAACTGGGGTTTAATGGCTTTTTTAGCAATCAATAATTCCCAGGCCTGTTGTTGCAACAGCGGTCTTTCGCGGTCGCCAGGCTGACGCCCAAAGTTGAGGATGTAGCTATTTTCACGTTCCTGAATAGCAGCCTGGTATTCTTCAAGCGTAATGGTGCTGCCGCCAATCTCTCCAACCGTGTTCGGATCTCCAAATACAGAACGAGGGCCATTGCCAAATAAATCACCGCCCAGAATAAATGCTGCCAATGCCACAGAGATGAGCCCTACAACCCATTTTGTCATATTGTTCCTCAAAGTTCCTATCAATGCCATAAGGGAAAATTATAAATGTTTGAATCTGTACTTAAATCTCGTTTTTTGAGGCTTTTTACTTAAAATCAGCCTTCTTTTTGTTTAAAGAACCGCAAATTTAACCCGTTATATCAATTCGGCAAAGTGAGTTTTAATATTACCTGAATTAATAGGAGTTGGTTATCAGGCAGTTGGGGGGAGCTTTGAGTGGAGAGCGCCTGCCGTCTGATAACTGCCTTGCCTACTTTTTTATCTTCCGGAAGGTATAAATGAAAAAGAGCATAACGGCCATCATCACCTTCCAATAGGCTTGTGCTATGCCCACCGTCATGGTTTCGTAAATGCCAATGATTACGAAAAATGCGGCTAACGAGAGAATGATAATGTCTAACAGTTTCATGGGTGAGCGTACAGCTGATTCTATATTTTACAAATTTAATCTTCTACCTCAAATTCGCCTTCCGGGTTTTTAATCTGGTAGTTTGATAAATCCTGATCGGCCTCTAACCCGGTTCCGTAAATAACTTCACTTTGCAGCTTGATGGTTACAAATTTATCGGTGAAGATTTTTTTTGTATCCCGTTTCCAGAATAACTCCTCGGTATTTAATTGCTCTTGCTTTTCGATATTTATTACCTCTACCGCGCCTCGCCCACGCCATTTATTTTCATCTTTAAAAAAGTAAGCGCTGTTTGCTTTTAGTGTAGATGTTTTTTTCCCGAACTCATCATAAAATTCAATATAAATTCCTTCCGGGAATTCCTGGTCTCCGTTTTGGAATTCAAAGATCTTCTTAGCTTTCAGCATCACCTTTACTACCTCTTTTTCAGTGTAGAACATAGTTACTTCTTCCGCTTCGCTTAGCGGGCCTTCATAGAGTACAGGCTTGGCCGTTTCGGTTTGATTGCATCCTGAAAGAAAACAAACCAAAAGCAGCAAGACTGAACTACCGGATTTAATACTAATTGATTTTGAATTCATTTGAAATAAAGAAGGCCGGCCTTGCAGCCAGCCTTCCGGAAGATTCTTAAAAATTATTATTCCTTGCCGCGGGTGCGCAACACAACAGTTTCGCCTACCCAACAAGAAATTGATTTGGTTTCGCCTTCTTTCCAGTTTAGCTCAAACAATTCTGTAACCGATGGAAACTGAGCTTTGGCCAATGCCATCTTTTGCCCATTGCCGGCTTTAGAATACATGTCGTATGCAGCAAGGTACACCAGGCGGTCTTCAGCAATGCTAACGCTTTTTGCGCAGTCCTTACCGGCACCCATATACAAGTCACCAATTTTTTCCAGTCCTTCTTTACCGGCTTTGCGGTATGCTTCGCGGGCTGCCGGCTTGTTTCCTTTCTGTGCTAACAGGTCGCCCACAAAAATATTTGAAGTTTCCTTGTTAGCAGGGGTTGAAGCTAATCCTACGGCTTCATTTGCCAGTGCTTCTGCTTTTTCCATGTTTCCGTTCTTTGCATAGATCTTTGCCATATTGATAGCCAAACCATAATCCGGGCTTTCCTTATGGATAATTTCTGCTGTTTGCAACCAAAGCGGGTCTTCAATGCAACCGCCTGTAGTCATGAACTGGAATATTCTCTTAGCCAATACAAGGTCCTTAGGATTTTGTTTGAATTTAGGTTCCAGGTTAGTTTTTACAAATTCACAATCCACCTTTACAATTTTTATCAGGATATCATCAATGGCACTTTTTGTTTTCTTAAGCCTGTCCACATCCGCTTGTTTATTTTCCTCTTGCGCCTTTTTGATTTTGGCATCAATGACTTCCGACAACTTATCGTAGCGTTGCAAAATCTGATCATCCGTCAGGTTTTTCAAAAGCGCATCATTCAATTGAATCACCTGCATGTAGGTCATCAAGTTGTTTTCAAGCACATTGTTACCGCTGATTTGAAAAACTTTATCGTACAGGGCAAGCACCTCAGCAGTTTTAGCTTTGTTTTGTCCATTGTAAGTGGCAGCATAGATTGCTTTGCGATTTAATACGTTTACCTCATCGCCACACTGAGTTATACGCATGTCGTACAACATCATTAATGAGTCAACAAGTACCTGTTTCTTTGCAGGGTCTTTTTCGGCTGAAGCCAGGTTGTTATAGATATCGGTTCCATCAATGTAAAGGCGGGTATTCCAATCCGGTGCAGTTTGAAGCATCCATTGAAAACTTTTAACAGCACCCCTGTAATTTTTTTGTTTCAGTGCATCACTATAAATCGCAACAGCTTCTTCAGCCTTTTCCCTTACTTGAGGATCGGCAGGCCATTTAACTTCTTTGCACTGGGTGTAGCCAGAAACAGAAGATAGGATTATAAGGGTTAATCCAAGTAGAGATGATCGCATTTTCATTTTCATTGTTCTGTTAATTTTTAATCAAACCTTCTTCTAATAAACCATTTGTCGTTAAAAGTCACGCCAAAATAAATCTTAAAATAATTTTCTTCAATCGTATTGTCTTTCAAATTTCCTCTTTTACCAACCTTAACGGCAAAATCAAGGCTTGAAAATCCTGTTACCGGCATTGAGAACCCAAAATTAATGCCAAAATCTTTAACTGGCATTCCGTTAATCAAATAAGGGAATTTATCATAGCTTACACCCGTTCGGTACGTTATTCGCTTTAAATAACTACCCAATGCAGAAGGGTCTGGTGTAAATTCTGTACCCCATGCTAATCGCCAACCAGGAATTGCGCCCTGGCTCAGCCCCTTCGTATCACGAAATTGCGAATAATCGAGAAATGTATAATCAATTCCGGTTGTCCAGTTCACTCCTTTGCCAAAGGAAATTCCACCTGAAAAAGCTTGTGGCAAAGTAATTGAACCAGGTTCATTATTGACCAGGGTAGTTGAATCAATAATCCCTGATGCAGACCTGCGCTCTACACGCACATAATATTCTGTATTTAGATCCGACTTAAAGTCGTAAACCAACCCGATATTAAAATTGTAATTTTTGCGAAAGACAGAATCTTTATGGTACGAAATCCCAAATGAAAAATTAAAATCTTTTACATAGGTTCTTTCATATACGGTAGGGGCATAAACGATTGGCTGCGGACTTTGTGAAAGTGCATTGGAATATTCATAAACGATCGAACTAAAAAGATAAGTAGCCTTCACCCCAACGGAAAAATCTTCATGCAGGGAAACCCCGTTTGACCAAGAGAGTTGATTAATGCCTCCGCTTCCAATTTCAGTAACGTTAACGGTGTTGGCACTTCCCTCAATTTCATCAATATAGTTAAGTCGATAGTTAACCGCAGAGTAAGGCGCCAGGCCAATAGAACTGGACCACTTATTGCGTACTATAGGAAATCCCATTAGCAGGTAATTCAAGTTTCCATTACCATTAGTCTCAGAACTTCCCTCTCCTTTTACAGTTCTTCGTTCGCCAATAATACCAGCTTCAAAAACAGTGGCATGATTGAAAACAAGCAGGGCAGGGTTCATATTATTCAGGTAATAATATTGAGGATTGCTAACTCCCACACCTGCCATTCCCTGGTTATGAGCCAGTGCATTGCCATAATATTCACCAATTCCTATGTAAGAAAAAGGTGACTTCGCCACCTGGCTTAACGCATCCGAAAAACAGAGCAACGAAAGACCAAACAGATAAGGGAAAATCTTCTTATAATTCAACATGATAGAGTAAAATCCCGTTTAATCCGTCAAAAACGAGATCAGGGGCTACAAATATGGGGTGTTTAAGATTGTTTTCAAAAAACGAATAATCTCCACCACTTAAAATCACTCGTATCCCGGGATATAAATCTTTGTATCGCTGAATAATTTCATTCACCTCGGCAAGCGCCCCATTCATTACCCCACTTTGCATACACGATTCAGTACTATCGCCAATTAGTTTACTTTCAGAAATCGATTGAACTAACGGCAACTTTGAAGTAAACGTATGCATGGCTTCAAATCGCATTGAAATTCCGGGAGAGATCGCTCCCCCATGATAAATGTTATTGCGATCCAGAAATTCGTAATTGATGCATGTGCCGCAATCAATAACCAGGCAATCTTCATCAGGATATACTAAGAGGGCACCGCATGCAGCGGCAATGCGGTCTACCCCCAGGGTGTGTGGTGTGGTATACGCTAATTTGATCGGTAGCGGCAGGGATGAAGTAAGTACTATTTTTTTTCCTGGGTTTGATGACCAGCTAAGGATTTCTGCCGGATCAAATTTTACGGAACTCACCAATATGTGGTCAAAAGAATTTCCTGCAATGAATTTTTTAAGATCATGTGCATGGGTGAAAAATTCTTTTCGAATTAATACATCATTATCAAATACACCTACCTTAAAGCGTGTATTACCTGAGTCAACAACCAGATTCATAGATTCTTTTGGTGGTCAAAAATAAGCAAAGTAGTTGCATGAGCGATTTTAAATATCTTTGGCGTGTTATAAACAAGTAAGATGAAGCTCCTGCTCGAAAAGTTTGAAACAAAAAGACCTGAAATCGTTTTTGAATGGAAAGACAGTGAAACAGAAGCGGAGGGGTGGGTAGTAATTAATTCGCTGCGCGGTGGGGCGGCAGGTGGCGGCACCCGCATGCGTGCCGGGTTAGATAAAAGAGAGGTTGAGTCACTGGCAAAAACAATGGAAGTTAAGTTCACGGTTTCCGGCCCACCGATTGGAGGGGCTAAATCAGGAATAAATTTCGATCCCAGCGATCCCCGTAAGGAAGGTGTATTGCAACGCTGGTATGCAGCCGTTATGCCGCTCCTTAAATATTATTACGGAACGGGTGGCGATTTAAATGTAGATGAAATTCATGAGGTAATTCCGATTACAGAAGATGTGGGCATCTGGCATCCGCAGGAAGGAGTTTTTACTGGCCACTACAAACCCACCGAACCACAGAAAGTAAATAGAATTGGTCAGTTACGTCAAGGCGTTATTAAATTAATCGAAAGTGAAAATTATACTCCATCCCTTCAAAAAAAATATACAGTTGCTGATATGTGTACCGGGTACGGAGTTGCAGAAGCCGTGCGACATTATTATGAGTTATGGGGTGGAAAATTGGTGGGCAAGCGCGCTGTTGTTCAAGGCTGGGGTAATGTAGGCGCAGCAGCCGGATTTTATCTTGCCCAGATGGGTGTAAAAATAGTAGGCATTCTTACGCGCGAAGGCGGACTCATTAATCAAAGCGGGTATTCTCAGGAAGAGATAAATAAATTAGTTGTTGACAGGGAAGGAAATCGATTGGTAACGGATGACCTCTTGTCTTTTGATATTGTGAATCAAAAGATTTGGGATTTGGAATTTGAAGTATTTATTCCGGCAGCAGCATCGAGGTTGATTACAAAAGACCAGATTGATCGAATGATTGATTCCGGTGTTGAAGTCTTTTCGTGTGGTGCGAATGTTCCTTTTGCCGATAAAGAAATCTTCTTTGGTGCAACGGGCCTATATGCAGACGAAAAAATTTCTGTGATACCCGATTTCATTGCTAACTGTGGCATGGCGCGGGTGTTCGCCTATTTTATGGAACGCGAAGTCAGTATGACCGATGAAGCGATTTTTTCAGACATCTCGCGAACCATTAAAAGCGCCCTGGAAAAGACAAGAAAGGTCAGCCATGCAAAAATCAAAGTAGCACAAACCTCTTTTGAGATTGCTTTAAAGGAATTGGTGAAGTAAGAGAGTTCGATCAAAATCCACCGGACACGGTTCGCAAGGCTTCTACTTTATTGTTTACCTCAAGCTTGCGATAAATATTTTCAATATGCTTACGCACTGTGCCATAACTGATGTGAAGATTGTATGCAATCTCCTCGTATGTTAAACCCGACCGAAGTTGTTCTAATACTTCCAACTCACGGGTAGTTAAATTAAAGTCCGTTTGCGGAAGTTTTGCTTTTTGAGGTTGTCTTATAAAGTTTAATGCTTTTAGGGCGATGGAGGGCGACATCGAAGCACCTCCCTGCATGGCCTCTATGATGGCTCTATGTATATTCTCGCCTGATTCTTCTTTAAGCAAATATCCTGTAGCACCCGCAAGTATGGTTTCAAAAATTCGATTGTCGTCATCAAAAACGGTTAGTACAATTATTTTTATTTGAGGATGTTTATTGCGGATGGCAGCCGTAGCTTCAATGCCATTCAGATGAGGCATTTCCAAATCCATTAGAATAACATCAATTCGCTGCTGCCCAATTTTTTTTATCAGTTCACGTCCATCAGGCACAATCAGCTTGATGGCGATGTCTGAATGTGTCGCCAGTTTATCCTTCAGAGCCTGAAGGGCGAACGTGTTGTCTTCGGCTATGGCAATGTGTACTGGCATGATTTACAAGTGAGACAAATTTATCTTTTTGAACGGATGTATGAAATACGTACTAATTCGTATTCAGGAATAGGGTAGACTAAATGTAAGAGTAGCTCCCTTGCCTGGGTGA
>CAZNRJ010000015.1:14391-18494 GCA_964574945.1 uncultured Ohtaekwangia sp.
GATATAACAGAAAAAGAACCATGAATACTTTCCATTCGTGACTTTATGTTAGCGAGACCATAACCCTCACTTTCGGCTTGAGGCGAGAAGCCTATACCATTGTCTTCTACAGTCAGATCGAGTTGATTATCGCGCCCATCCTGAATGGTGATAATTATTTTTTCTGCATGGGCATGCTTGATGGCGTTGTTTACAGCTTCCTGTATTACTCTAAACAATTGCGTGACGACAGGGGTGGTTAACTCGATGGTGGGTGTTGCCTTAAAAATAACTTGCACTGGGAATTGATCTTTAAAATATTCGCGCAGTTTTATTGTAAATTCTTCAGTATTCACAGCTGGCTTGTTAATAAGCCAAACAGTTTTTCTCAATTCACGCATGGTGGAGGAAGTAAGGTCCTTCACTTGCTTTATTTTTTCGTCACGTTGACTCCTGTCTTCGGGCATGTGACTGACAGCGGAATTGATAAAAGTAAGATGTGAACCAATGTTATCATGCAGTTCCCGTGATATGCGCAAGCGATCCTGATGCAATTCATTTTGAGACTGAACCCTAACGAGTTCTGCCTTTAGTTCGGCTTCTTGTACTAGCCTGGCTTCTTTTTGTTTTCTGTTATGATAGAAAGCAAAGCCACCGAACATCGCTGATATTAAAAGCAGCCCCGCTATCAATAGCAGGATGTTTCTCTGCTGCAGAGTAAGTTGCTGAATAGTATTCTCCTGGCTGAGTAAGACAATTTGTTGTTCCTTTTTCTCCGTTTCGTATTCGGTTTTCAGTTCGTAAATCTGTTTGTTCTTTTGCACATTGAAAATGGAATCCTGAAAGGCCATATATTGTTTGTGGTACTGATAGGCATTTTGAAAGTCACCTTTTTTCTCATTCGCCTCGGAAAGCAACTGAAAACTGTATCGTTGCATGTCAGGATACTTAATGGTTTTTGAAAATGTGTTAGCTTCCTGGGCATAAGCTATCGCCTTATTAAAGTCACCCTTATCCTTAAATAAGGAAGAGAGATAAATCAAGTTTACCGCTACGGCAAAATCATCACGTAATTTTCTCCGTATAGACAAACTCTCTAACAAATACTTTTCGCCCTCGTCAAACTCTTTCATCAAGCGTTTCAGGTTGCCTATGTAAGCAAGACTATATCCTTCGCCTAGTTCACTTTTCAATTTGCGTGAAAGTTCTAATGATTTTTGAAAGTGATAAAGCGCCTCTTCATATTGACTATTCTCCTCATAAATCAACCCAAGATTATTATAGACATTGGAAATCATGGCTTCATCATTAATCACCCTGGCCTCCTCCATAGCTCGTATATAATAGGATAATGCTTCTTCACGCTCTTTGTGTTTTTTATACAGGGTGCCTAGCTCATTGCAGGCTAACGAAATGTTATAGTGATCCTTAATCTTTTCTGCAGTTTTTAATGCATTGTGCAGATAGCCGGATGCTTCCTCATGATCGCCCTTGTAGTAAGCAATGGTACCCCTTGTAATTTCTGAGCGTGCATAGACAGAGAGATTGTTTGCGGCTAACGATTTTTCCGTGATTACATCAAGCAAAAGAAGAGCACGGGCAGGTGACGACCTGAAAGTCATGTTTGCCGAATCCAATAAAATCTTTAATTCTTTCGAGGTCGTGTCATCTGTCTGGCAATGAGCTTTTGGCACATTTAATAAAAGGGTTGCCCATACAATGAGTGCTGGATAGTATACAGTTTTTATCATGTCACATGTATAGTTAAGAATACGCATTTATTCGTATTACGCTTTGCCAGACTCTCCATTATTTTTGAAATTAAAGGTTATTCCAAAAAGATCATAATGTACTTAGCCAGAAAAACTGAAATCAATCATTTCAAAGTTTAGAACAGACAATAGAAACAAACTTAACTCCTAACTAACACAATTATGAAGAAACTATGTGTGCTCATTTGTGCAATGAGTATGGTGGCGATGCTACACGCACAGCCAATCACCGAAAAAGAAACCGCCAGTGCTGGATCTTTCAATGCGGGTAAGTTTAAAGATGCACCCAAGCGTGTTTACATCAACACCTTCAACGTATATTTTCAGGTGTTTGCAAGTGCTTCTGCCAGCACACAGGGCGGAGAATCATTTGGTCGCTTAAAAGGGAATACCAATGTGGCTATGGGGGTATCCATTGATGGTGTGGACACAGATGATTTCATGGAATTGACCAACAACGCATATCAGCACTACGTGTCTCAGCTAAAGGCTCAGGGTTTTGAAATAGTATCAGCCGATGAGGCAGGTGCTACAGAGGTATTGAGTGGGTGGATAAAAAAGGAGGGAGGTCAGTTAAGTTCTGCCCAGGCACAAGGGTATGTGCGGGCTGTCCCGACAGGCTATTCCTATTTTGTAAAAGGTGAAAATAAATCGGGGAAAGAACGTGGCACAGGTGCGGGTGCGATGGGTAAGGGAGGAATTGGAAGTAACACAGGTGTGCTATCCAAAGCATTAAATGATGCCATCATCTCGGATGTTACTCTCACATTCAATTTTGTTGAAATGTCAGTGTTCCGTTCAGAAATGCTCAATATTTCGCAGGTAAAGGGTAAGCCTGATTTTCATTTTGGCACCATGCAATCTGGTCAAACTATAATGCCAAGCCAGGTTAATTTTTCATTTGGAAAAAAAATGACTGCTCCTGAAGCTACCATTACCACGGCATTGAAAGGAAAATTTTATAGCGAAGCACCTGTCTTTAATAAAGATGAAAAGCTAAAAGAAACGGCCCTGGCAAAAAGCAAGTCGATTCCAAATTATGCTACAGTAGTGTTTGTAGAGAACACAAACCTGACACCTTCTCATGTGCTTACGTGTGATACGGAGCTTTATAAAAATGAAGTTGGCCGCATCATGAAAGAATTTTTAAGTGTAGGATTGAATAAGCTGGCAGAAAAATCTAACTAATTCATTTCTATATGCGACAAGCCAGCGTCCTGATATTAGTAGCGATAGTATTGATTAGTGGTTGCAAATTATTTCCTGAAGATTGCGATCACGCACCAGAAGTATTTGATGGAGGAAAATTATTCAGCGACCGTGGTGAATGTAATTTTTTGGCAAGCCCTGGGTATGCCGTTAGATTAGATTTGAATTTTAACTATGGGGCGGTAGGTGGCCAGGAAACAAATTTTAGATGGAAATTCTCTACGAATGATTTTTATCTGGCTGATACCAATGAACAGATTGTTGGTGAATATGAAGGGAAAGAAGCAGCGATTGTAGTCTACGCAAAGCGCAGGATGGATGTAGGCCAGGTTGTAACTCAAATTGAAGCAGTTGCCTATAATGAGTGTGGTCAATCTAATCCGTATATGGGTACTCTCACCATTGTTCACGGAGTCACCCCCACCTATGGCTCCGTGGACTTTGGTTATCCTGCTGTGCCTTCATCCGTGCGGCACCACGGGCAGGCCTATTATAAAGGAGAACTGTATGTGCTTTTTGGCGAACGGAAAGAAGCTGGAAGATCGAATTATAAATATAATTTCTCTTCGAACCAATGGACTGAACTACAGGCGCCCACGCAGGCTTCCAATTATTTGTATACAGATCATTATCGCCAGGTACATCTGGATAATAAAGTTTATTTCTTTCACAACCACGGTTATTACAACGGAAAAAGAGAGCATTACGTCTATAATCTGGATAACCATACTTTAACTTCTCTGCCATCCTTGCCGGGTGAAAAGGAGTATACTCAAACGCAAATACATCATGGAATATGGCCCTTAGTATACAACAACGAGATTATTGTAGGCCCTTACTATCATAGCCAAAATCAATACGCTATTGCTAAACTGAATCCTGCCTCTAACACTTGGAGTGTAGAGCATTTTCTTGATCCATCCATTTACCCCGGTTCGTTAGTTATTTTCGGAGCACCATATCCTACCACCCGCAATTTTGGTGAAATGGCTGCCGTGTTTGGTGATGTTTTATTATACCGTTTTGAAAAATCGATAGGATGGTATGAATACAACGTTACATCCAAGACAGGGCAAAGGATCAACTCGACTTTGTTTACTGGTTCAGGATCTGGTGTGGGTGCCTTTATGTGGAATAACAAAG
>CAZNRJ010000015.1:18504-22087 GCA_964574945.1 uncultured Ohtaekwangia sp.
GCATCAGATTATGGTGTGGGCGATTTTAAAGCTCTTTACCAAGTGTCTCATCCACTCTCAGGTGAAGGTGGTTTAAAGGAACACCTGATGCTTCAGGGTACAAGTTGCTACAGCAAATCCTGGTCTCCCTATACATACGGTGCCCGCGTGACCGAAGTAGAAGGATTTCCCTACTACATCGTGGAGAATGGTATGGTACGCTTGTCTCTTGAGTGAATGAATTTACACGGGCGGATGCACGGCAAAGTACGGTTGAATGATCAGGTAAACAATCGCCCCGGCAAAGTACCCCAACATGGCCAACAACGATATTTTCTTCAGATACCATATGAAGTCAATTTTTTCAATGCCCATCGCGGCAACGCCTGCAGCCGAACCAATAATAAGAATACTGCCTCCCGTACCGGCACAATAGGCGAGGTATTCCCATACCATGTGATCCTGATAGTAAATATTCATATCATACATACCCATACTCGCTGCTACAAGCGGAACGTTGTCGACAATTGCTGAGAACATTCCAATAAGTGTTACAATTACACGTTGATCTCCAACAGTATGATCTAACCACGAGGCCAAATGATGCAACACCTGCATTGACTCAAGCGCTCCCACTGCCAACAAAATACCAAGGAAGAACAAAACACTGGGCACGTCAATTCTTGCAAGCGCTCCGGCTACGGTATATGATTTCTTAACGGACTCATCAAGATCGGGGTTGATTAATTCTGATACAACCCAAAGTACACCCAATCCTAAAAGTATACCTGTAAAGGGGGGCATGTGGGTAAGTGTTTTAAAAATCGGAACGAAGATCAACGCACCTACCCCTAATATCAACATCAGGTTTCCTGACCTTACCACATCATCGTGTTTATTGTGGTTTTCGGGAGCTTCGCCCAATGTGCCTTTCAGTGTAAAGTTCAAATAGAGTAAGGGGATAAGCATACAGGCAACACTGGGCAAGAAAAGAGTTACCATAATGTTCCCGGTAGAAATCTGTCCACCAATCCATAACATGGTAGTGGTAACATCCCCAATAGGAGTCCAGGCCCCGCCTGCATTGGCAGCTATTACAATCATACCCGCAAAAAACAAGCGCATTTCCTTGTCGGGAATAAGTTTCCGCACAAGCGAAAGCATCACGATGGTAGTTGTCAGGTTATCCAATACGGCAGACAAGAAGAAGGTTACCCAGCAAATAATCCAAAGCAATTTTTTTGGATTCTTGGTTTTGATGCGATCGGTAATAAACCGAAAACCATGGTGTGCGTCCACCAATTCAACAATTGTCATAGCCCCCATCAGAAAAAAAAGAATCTGTGCGATTCCACTGAGATGATGGGATAATTCGGTAGTTACAAATTCACGATATAGTTCACCGGAAGAAAGGGCGTTAAATTTTTCTCCAAGTTCTACTTTTAGGATTTCTAAAAATGACATGTACGATTTACTGTCGGTGACGGCAGCCGAAGGTTCTGAAAGAACGAAAAGCGTCCAGCAAATTACACCCGCCAGTAGGGCAGAAGCTGTTTTGTTAATTTTAATGGGGTGCTCGAGGGCAATGGCGATGTATCCGACTACGAATACAATAATTACAAGTGCTTCCATAGAACTGGCAGTTAGGTCTATGGTAAATATAAGTGAAAATAATCACTCTGATTATTAAAATTCAATTACGACTTTATTACCGGATAAGCGGTTATATTTCTTTTTAAAAGTTAAGCCCTTTACAAATGAAAGATTCCTTCGTTAAGCAGGTTTAAGGCTTTGTCTTTTTGGCTTGTCTCAACCAGTATAGAGATGTTGTTTTGACTTCCACCGTATGACACCATGCGAATGGGTACAGACACCAGTGATTCAAAAACCTCTTTCAACACACCTTCTTTTTCTGAAATCATGTTACCAACAATGCAGATGATACTTTGATGCTCATCGACAGTAATGGTACCGAATGCCTTTAGTTCATCCAGGATTGCAGGAAGGTTTTTGCTGTCGTCAATTGTGATTGAAACAGCAACTTCAGAAGTTGAGATCATGTCGATGGATGTTTTGTAGCTTTCGAAAACTTCAAACACCTTGCGCAAAAATCCGTGCGCCAATAGCATGCGCGATGATTTAATATTAATGGCGATAATACCGTCTTTGGCGGCTACCGCTTTAAATTGACCACGGCTTCCCTTGTCACTAATAATAGTACCCGGTGCTTTTTCATCCATGGTATTTTTTAGTATCACGGGAACATGATATTTCTGAGCAGGCACAATGGTGGAGGGATGCAAAATCTTTGCGCCAAAATAAGCCAGCTCCGAAGCTTCATCGAATGTAAGTTCTGCAATCGGTCTTGTTTTTTTTACGATTCGAGGATCGTTGTTGTGCATTCCGTCAATGTCCGTCCAGATCTGGATCTCTTCGGCACGGATGGCTGCACCAATTAAAGAAGCCGTATAATCACTTCCACCCCGTTTCAGGTTATCAATCTCGTTTCGATGATTACGACAGATGTACCCCTGGGTTACTAAAATATCAACTGAACTGAGTGTTTCTAAAATAGATCTGAGGCGCTCGCCAATTTTTTCAAGTTCAGGTTCCTGATTTTCGTCAATCGACATAAAGTGTAAGGCAGGCAGCAACCGTGCCGACACTTTTTTCTCCTGAAGATGGTGATAGAATAGTTCTGTTGAGATCAATTCACCTTGCGCTACCAGTTCGCGATAACTCCTATCGTCAAACTTGCCGGCAGCCAGTAATCGAAACAAACTAAAATAGCGGCTTACAATTTCCTGCCCGATGGCCTGATAGGCTTCGCTTTCATAAAGTTCTTTAATGAATTGCTGATAGTGTTTTTCAAGATCAATCATTTCCTGACTGGCAGCCGTTACCTGTTGGGCAATTAAGTGTTCCCCAATTCGCACCAATGCATTGGTTGTTCCGCTAAGGGCTGACAGAACAACAATCTTCTTTCCAGGCATGCCCAACACAAGGTCAGCAATCTTCTTCATCCGCTCAGGCTTGCCTACGGAGGTACCTCCAAATTTTACTACCAGCATACTACTTATTAAAAATTTATGGGAGGCAAAGATAGTTTTGATTGCAGCAAAAGCGAATCAAAAAGAGTAAGAAAAAAAGACCCCTTGGAATTACTTCCAAAGGGTCGTTAGGTTTTTGCAACATTCTCAACGTATAATCAGGATGTTTCGCTAACGCGAATAGCTTTTAACATCTCTTCCTGTAAAAAACCCCGCAGGCTTAAATCTTCATCGAGGTGCGGCCAGTGTATGCCTGTTCGGCTTATCTCATAATGTTTCAATTCATCCTCGTTTGCCTGGGCCAGTCGCTTGCTCATGCTTATTCTTCGTTCCATTATTTTTCTATTGTTCAATAGAATAAGCATAACATCCAACTCCTTGTGGAAATAGACAGTCTGTATTCTTATACCATCTTCAAAAATCATTCTATCAATCGGGTCTAAATTCCGATCATATTTTGCCGAAGTATTCATTCCACTTTTCAATTATTAGTTGCCTGTTAGTAGAAATCATCTCAAAAATACTTTGTCATCGCGGACAACGATCCGCGATCT
>CAZNRJ010000016.1:0-22024 GCA_964574945.1 uncultured Ohtaekwangia sp.
GACTCAAAATCTGGTATTGGCAACAATGTGCAGGTTCGATTCCTGTTCTGGGCACGTTAAAAGCTTTGTAAGTCATTGATTTACAGAGCTTTTTGTTTTTGTGCTTGTCAAATAATTGTCACTTTTTTACGCTTTCTACCGCTGCATTTGACAAGCAAATGACAAGCAGTATGACAAGCAGTTTTTCTCCACCATCGGCGGCATTTTTGCTGCGCCTTTTAGTTTTAGAGTCGTTAATAAAACATCATGCGACCCCGCCATAGCTCCAGATTCCTACAGGAGCAAGTGCCTTTTCAACTCCTTACCACATCTGGTGGAAAACATAATGGGCAAAAACTAAACACCTCAATATTGCCTGATTTTACTTTTTTTGAAGACCAGCAATGAGGCGTGATTTATTCAGTTTAAAAATCGTGACGTATGAACTTCATTCAAATGCCAAATAGAAAAGGGGATAAATTATATTACTACTACGATCTTGGCCGTGGTAAAGGTCAAAGACCGGCGACAGGTGTATTTACCTATAAAAAACCCAAAGACCAGGTACAAAAAAACCATAATAAAGAAGCGCTTTCAATATTAGAGACGAAGAAAAGTCAATATATTATTGAATCGCAAGCCATCGGCACCGTCTATATACCACAACATAAATTCAAAGATAATTTTCTTGACTACTTTGATGAATATGTGAAAAATAATAAAAAGGATGATAACCGACACCTCCCCTGCTGTTTTACAAAATTTAAAAGTTTTGTAGGTAAAAGTTTTATTTCGCCTGTTGAAATAACTGAAAATTTCTGTAAACGTTTCAGGCAGCACCTTTTGGAACGACTAACCGGTGAAACTCCACAAAACTATTTTGCGCGTTTCAAATGGGTTATTTACGCAGCTACAAAAGACAAATATTTCCATGTGAACCCAACGGATAATGTAAGTGCCGTTGCAAACCCATCGGTTGCTTTGAAAGATAATTTGGAAGGAGATGAATATATCCGGTTACTGAGAACTCCTTGCAGTAATAAAGAAGTAGAATCGGCGTTCGCTTTTTCGCTTTACACTGCATTAAGATGGATAGATGTAAAACTATTAAGATGGTCCGACATCAAAGATAACGTGCTTGTTACACGCATTATTCAGAAAAAAACCGGAAAGCCAGTTGTACTTACCCTGCACTCTGTTGCAATTCGTATCCTTAAACAGCAAAGAAAGAAGCATGAGGCGCACCCTGATGGTGATGATCTTGTATTTCAGTTGCCAACAGCAAACGGTGCCAATAAGATCCTGGGGGAATGGGTAAAGAAAGCAGGCATTGACAAACATATAACCTGGTCTTGCGCAAGACTGAGCTTTTCCATTTTGCTGCAGGATGAAAGAGTAGATGACGCTACCGTTGCATGCCTATTGGGGCATACAACCACAAAGCAGGTACAAAGAACATACAAACGGCACCGTCCCAAGCCACAAACGGAAGCAATAAATGTACTGCCATCTCCGGCTGACGGAACCATTACGAAGCCCGAATATTCCTATGAATCGCAAAAGGTTAAGTATGTTTATAACTATACTTCAAAATAAACAGCCTAAAAATAAAATAGAGAGGTCAATCTTCTCTATTTTTCCATGTCAATTATATCTCCCTAAGTCGAATCTTTCCGCTTCCAGAACCCCCTACTATTCCTTCCATCATTTTATCTAACTCATCTTTCTTGTAGTAGCCATTGTTGTTTTTATAAACACGATTCTCATTACATTTCTTTGCGAACTGGGTTCTACCCAAATTACAATAGATCAACGCTTCTTCCGTTTTCAGAAATGGTTTAAAGCAAATGGAAATGGCCCTCATTACCACCAACTCGTCTTTCTTTATCATAAACACATTTTTACGGGATAATTAAACGATAAACAGCACCTGGCTTCGTTGCCAGCGGCTAATACCTTTCGTGTATTCAATGTAGTGGCATTCTTGCAAGTCTCTTAACGTTTTAAAATATGTCCTCGAGCTACATATCTTAGCCATTTGCCTTAACTCCCTGCCATAAAACTTTGCAGTGAGGTTATCCTGGCTCAACTGCACCATTGCTGTAAATAAAGCAATATGCGCAGCGCCAATACGTGCATCGCTTTGAATACGATCGAAAAACCTATATAATAAACTACTGCTCAAAACTTGATCCGAAAATAGCTGTTAGCGCTTTACGTATTTCTCTTGTGTCCTGTCGTTTCCTCATTTGGCCTGTAGTGTCTTTTAAAAAATCAGATGTGATGATTTTTGCAAGGTACTTATCCTTGTTGAGCATTAGAATAGGGAACGGTACACGTTAATAACTTGCACTATTAGTTTCGATTTATAAACTATCTAATTATCTAAGTGTAGCTTCACTTGTAGGATGGCATCAAATGCTATATTCTTCCAGGTGATACCAACTGTCATGTTTCATAGCATCCTCGTTGAATCGCAAACACTTCATCGGCAGTAAATGTGGCAGCACTGAAATAGAAGTCATAATATATCAAGAATCAACACCGGGTACAGAAATCGCAACATCACCAGGCTGTCCAGAAGCAATTATCATCATTTACCAATACTATAGTAACCTCGTATAAATATTATACAAATGAAAGGCAAACCGACTACTTATACTTTATGCAATCATATTGCATTACTTGTATCAATTAGCAATCTTCAAAGCACATTTATGCCAAACACAAGCCCTTTCTTAAAAGAGCTTTGAAGATTTTGTCGGATAGACAATTGAAAAATGTTGCCATCCACTAATCGCTTCAATAACATTTTTCAAATCTCTATCAACAGGCTTCCACAGCCTGGATATTAAGATCACAGAAAGTAATTACTGAGTACATTCTCCAAATTCAACCGGTAAAAAGGCAGCTAAGTTGTGATGGGCAAGCTCCCGCACAAGGCCAGCTGGTGAAGCCAAAAGACTACCGCATGAACACACGCCATGTCATATCTATTTTCAGGGGCATGGCGTTTTGCACCACACAAGGCCTTCATTAATTCAGTTTCCTTTTGGCTTCACCAATTGCCCATCCCGTACTGCTGCTTTCTTTTTTCCGGTTTTTCTTTTGGAAAAATGTTTTGCGAAGCGAAGCGGAGCAAGAAGAAAACAAGCGTAACAAAATTGTAAACTTTTAAATCAAACATCATGAACATTATCGGACGACTGACGCGAGATGCACAAATCCGCACAACGTCACAGGACAAGCAGGTAGTAAACTTTTCTGTAGCGATCAACGACAGCTACAGAAACAAACAGGGTGAGCGTGTTGAGCAATCTACCTATTTAGACTGCTCATACTGGATTAGCACAAGCGTAGCCAAGGTGCTTAAAAAAGGAACACTGGTAGAACTCACCGGAAGGGTCAGCGCAAGGGCATGGATAGGCAAAGAAGGCGAGCCAAAAGCTGCACTAAACTACCATGTTTCACAAATAAAATTTCACGGGAGCAGCAAAAAATCTGAAACCCTGCAGGCTACTGCCAAAGTCGGCGACACCCGGCTTATCCCACAGGAAACAGCAGACGACCTGCCTTTTTAAACACCAACCATCAATCAATTTTTTCAAACTTTTAAATCAACACATCATGGCACACAATCTGAATTTCAACGAAACAACAGGTAAATACAGTTTTTTCAGTGTACAGCAAAAAGCTTGGCACGGCTTAGGGCAAATCGTGCAGGATTACCCCACAAGCGAGGAGGCTATCAAACACGCAGGACTTGATTATGAGGTAATAAAGGCCCCTATTTATACCAAAGGTACAGGCATTATCCAGAGGGCAGACGGTATAGAAATGAGGGACAAGGAAATCAGCGTACCTGATTATTTTGCCAACATACGCACCGACAGTAATGCAGTATTAGGAGTAGTGGGTAAAGACTACCAGATAGTGCAGAACCGGGAAGCATTTGCATTTTTTGATGCTATTGTAGGCAACGATGATGGCGTCCTGTACGAGACTGCAGGAGCATTAGGCAACGGTGAGCGCATATTTATCACCGCTAAATTACCTGATTATATACGTGTAGGCAATGGTGATGATATTACCGAAAAGTATATTTTTTTGACCACCTCACACGATGGCAGCGGAAGCATTACCGCAGCATTTACACCCGTGCGAATCGTTTGCCAAAATACCCTTAACGCATCACTCAACAATATGAGCAATGTTGTGCGTATCAAACACACCGCAGGAGCAAAACAACGTTTGGAGAATGCGCATAGGGTAATGGGACTGGCAAACACGTTGAGCAATCAACTGGAGGATATTTTTAACCATTGGACAACAATTAAGGTAACAGACCATGAAGTAAGGAAACTGATACAGTTGGCACTTTGCCCCAATAAGGAAACCTTGTCCCTTTTAGAGAAAGGCAACTATGATGAAATCTCTACCGTGTTTAAAAACACCGTTGAAGATGCTTTCGCCTATGGGATGATAAGCGATAGCCAACTGATGGAAACTACCAAAGGCACTTTGTTTGGCGCATACAATGCTGTGACAGGCTACTACCAGAATGTACGCAGTTATAAAGACGATGAAGCCAAACTACAATCCATTGTAATGGGTGGTACAGCGCAACTTAAAACACAAAAGGCTTTTGAACTGTGCGCCGCATTCGCGCGAGATGGAGCCGAGATATTCAGATTTAATTAGTAACCACAGGCTACCGCCGACAAAGGTGGTAGCCTTTAAAAAACATCAGTTATGAAACAGGTAACTATCAAACTGTATCAGTTTTCAGAACTAAAAGAGGATGCTAAAGATACAGCACTTGATAAAATGACGGATATAAATACAGATCATGGATGGTGGGATTTTGTGTACGATGATTTTAAAACCATTGCGGAATATGTTGGGGTTACAGTTGACCTGAAAAAAACATATTTCTCCGGCTTCTATCATCAGGGACAAGGTAGCGCCTACACAGCTTCCGTCAATATCAAAAAGCTATTGCAGGGAGTAAAAGGGGTGGCATGGAAAGAGTATGCACCGAAAGCTGAACTGGATTTTCCGGTAATAAATATTGACAGGCGAGTACTGGACTTGATTCAGTGGGATATTATTGATACTTGGGCAAAGGTAGAGCCGGCCAACCGGGAAACTTCTGTCAATGTTTCGATAGACCTGAACTTTTCTTACAACTGGTGCAGGAACTACAATTGTATTGAAGAACAGTTATCCCGGCTTGAAGAAGACGTAACCGAAGTATGCGAAGAACTCAATCACTTTTTATTTACCGCACTTCAAAAAGAATACGAATACCTCACCAGCGATACAGCGGTAACAGAAACAATTGAAGCCAACGGATACAGCTTTACCACAGATGGACATCCTGCCTTCTGTATAGAGAAACTGGCAGGTCAAAACGGATAAAACGCCGCATACTGGACTGAAATGCACAAAAAGCTACAGGAAATGAAAGAGCAATTAAGAAACAGCTAAAATTTAAAACAATGAACGCAAATTTCTTCAATCAGATAGAAGCACTAAACCTTACAGGTGATTTACACCTGACTATTTCAAGGGGAGCAGAAAGCAACATGATTGTTTCTGTGTTGCTTCAAAACGAGCAATGCGCAGATAGCGCAAAACGCCTGATACCGCCATTCAATCTTCGGGGAACAGCCCAGGAACTGGACGGAGGTTTTTTTGAGAAGATAACAGCACCTGTTCAAACCGCTTCGGGTTTGATGGTAGACATGGAAGCCTTTATGAAACAATTAGAAGAAGCCAAAAAGCAATCCGCAATGCAGAAGGAGAAAGCTGATAAAGAAAAAAAGGTAAAAGAAGAAAGGGACAAAAAATACAAAGAAACTATGCAAAAAGTGGATGAACTGGAAAAGGAATGTAAGTTTAAGGACGCATGGTTGAAGGTGCCAGACCCTTCTTCTTTTCCTGAACAGGCTGAAACTATCCGTAAACGTAAGTCTGCCTTATCCGGCAAGTTCGTTCCTGATTTGTTTGGTGCGGCCGGAACGGTAGCAGCAAACGAACCGCAGGCAAAAGAAACGAATCTCAATGAAAATCCAGATAACGATGAAATACCGGATGATGACGGAGATAATTGGGACGATGACAATGAAGCAGAATAATTTAATCACTATTTAAACCGAATGCCATGTTACTTGCAACACAATTGGAAAGGGTATTTCTCTTTGAAGATAAAGGACAACAAATACGGTTGACAGACCCTGAACCCAAATGGAGCGTGGAAGCCGTCATGAATTTTTACGCCAATATATATCCTATCCTCACCACAGCAAAAGTATCTGCACCTGTGTTCCGCGAGGACAGGTTACAGTACAGATTTGAAAGTGTGATGGGCACTAAAGGTTAAACCAAAAAAGAAAAGCAATGTACTATGCAGCGCAACATCATATCGGGCACAATCAAAATACCCCAACAACAAAAGCAACGACAGTTACACAAACAGTTGGGACTGTTCGCAGACTGGATGCAAAGGCCAAAGGATGCAAGCGAAATACAAAAGGACAAACAGCAATCCCTGCCGACAGCAATGCTGCCAATGGTTTTCTGAAATGTTCATTTCTTCCAAAGCTGAAAGAACTGCAAACGGTTCAATCCACCGGGAAATCAGCAATAACGGAAAGGGATTTTTACCAGTCCCTTTCCCAACTGGCAGCGCATTACGGCATACAGGCTATGCAGACAAAACAGTATGGTTATCCCTACAATATTGCACTTGCTTTGGATGATGCAGGGAAACAGTTAAAGGACAAAGTGAGCAATTGGGAAGGAATCAAGCTGATAAAGGACAGCAGGAAAACATTTCTTACAAGCACAGAGCGGTATAACACAGGAACAACCCTGTATTATATTCCGGTTGTGCCGTTGTTCCGGTTGTTGAAAAACCCACAGCGAAAAAAAGTCGCCAGGTTACTTTTATCTGTTTGCAGCTATCTGTATCGTATTGCAGATGTACCCTATTACCGGCAGGAGAATAGTTTTTTATACTGGCAGTATGAAATGCTGAAAGAATGGGCATTGAGTGATGAATATACAGATGAAACAAACAGCTACCTGAGCGAACTACAGCAGGCTGAATGGATAGGAAACCGTATGGAACTAAAGATATGCAATCCTGCCAATCTAAAGGTATTCCAGCAACGTCTGATAAACTTTAGTGGCAATGATAATTTTGATAATGATTGTTGGGAACTGGCAAGCGAAGCGTTTGACCTGTATAAAAAATATGCTGATGCTACCATTTTCAGGAACGCTAAACCCAACGCAGAAGCGGAGCAGGAAGATTTAGATGATGTGCTAACGATGGATAAATATGTTTCCTTTAGTGCAGATGGTAAGGGATGGCTGCATGAGAACCTTGAGCAGTGTGTTAGCGACGAACTACAGGAGTATGGACAAATGGAGGAACCGATTATTACTAAGGTATTTAAGGGAAAAGAGATAGCATCGAATACCCTTGATTTTGAAAACCGCCTCTTTGCTCTTTTGGAAGAACTGGCGTATATACTGAATAATTTTTAAGCATAGATAAGATGAACGATATTACCAACAGCTTTGCAGCGCTTTATCATCCTGTATCGGCTTTGGTTGTTTACCAAAGAGAAGGAGCCGGAAGCGATACTTATGTAGAGCATTTTGATATGGACAGCAATGGCAATCCTGTCAATGCTCACCCGTTAACCGTAAGAGAGGCTAATATACTGGCAAAGGCACTCAATACGGACAAGGAAAAGAGTAAAGCTTTTTTAAAGCCTGAAGGTATTTTGCCAACCAATGTACTCTATATCAACCCAAGCGAAAATGGTTCAGTATTGTGGTACAGTAAATCAAAAAAAACAAAAATGTTCTTTACCGAAAGTCTTGAAATTTCCAACGGCATAGCGGAAATACCCGCCCTGCTTTGGTATGCAGACAGTAATAAACTTATTGTTTTTGCCCTTTCATCTGACAGGAGACCAACAGAAAAAACCAAACTGTACTGCGCTCCATTTTTTAATGTGTATGAAAATGGCAATGTATGTATGGGAACAGTAAGCGTCAATATTAAAAGCTCCGCATCGGTTGAAGAGTTTACGGCAGCATGGGAAAGCTATTTTTTTAATAGTTATTTCAGCCACCTGATGCAAAACCATAACCCGGTTAAGGGCAACTGTGTAAGTCTTTGGAAAGAACTTATTAGCACCGAAAAACCCTTTCCAAAAGAAGTATTGAAAAAGGCAAACCGGACACTTAAAAACTTACTGACATGAACAATGATAGAATGAAAGCCCATTTTATAGATAGCGATTTAATTAACGCTACCAACCCCATTCAGGTAAACCTTATTGGAGCAGGTGGAACAGGTTCAAAAGTTTTAACTGCCTTACTGGAAATGAACCATAGCATGGTGGCATTAGGCCATGCAGGCTTGCAGATACGGTTATGGGATGATGATATTATAACAGAGGCTAATTTAGGCAGACAGCGTTTTGCGCAGTCTGAAACAGGACTGTATAAGTCCGCAGCCCTGATAAATCGTGCCAACCGTTGGGCTGGCACAAACTGGAAAGCGGAAACCATAAAATTTGAAAAGGACGGTTTAGACAGGTTACCACAGAACGCAAGAGCAGGTATTTATATCTCCTGTGTGGACAGCGTGAAGGCAAGGTTTGAAATTGCGGATATATTAACCGGATTAAACAATAGCAAAGGATATTCAGACCACCCGCGTTACTGGCTTGACTTCGGTAACAGCCGGTATAGCGGACAAGTGATACTATCCACTATAGGAAATATCAGGCAGCCAAATTCAGAGAAATATGAAACGGTGGCAAGCCTGCCAATGGTTACTGATGAATTTTCGCAGTTGCTGAAGCAATCCGAAGCTATGGACGATACGCCAAGTTGTAGTTTAGCGGAAGCATTGGAAAAACAGGACTTGTTTATAAATTCATCACTTGCGCAAATGGGATGCGCTTTGCTATGGGGATTATTTCGTAATGGGTTGATACAATACAGGGGATTTTTCCTCAATTTGAAGGACTTCCGTTCGCAAGCCATACCCGTTGCCTGACAGCCGAACCCCGGCGGCAAAAAGACAATCCCTTCCGCTGGTCGGGACAGTCTTTTTGCATCAAAGCGGTGCAACCCCATTGACAAACTCCTGTCGCTTGATCCTTCCACTCCAGTATTTTGCCAAAGCGGTTGCTGGAATATTTGAAGGATACACAGGTATCCTGGATTCTTATGGACGACTTCTTTTCTTTCCGGATAGCGACCAAAGAAAAGAAGCAAAAGAACGCCGCTTTATTATAGAATCATTGATGTAGTATTAGGGATCATTGTAATAGTTAATATTCAGGGTAGTTCATAATTATTGCGGCTGAAATATTAATTGTAATAACGTTTTACTGATTTTACGAATCAGGAAATCATTTACTTGTTTGACAATTATTTTCGGGATGCTATCCGGTCATTCAAAGCCAAATTGGGATACAATAAGCCAACGTCACTAAGACACTCATTAATGCGCGATAAAGTTTTGCCGATTAAACAGTATCTCGTAAATATTTTTTACCGTTGGACAAGGATAGAAGAAAAGGAAAAGGAACAGGAAATGGTACTACATTTCACCAAATAATCAACAACTCATCCCATAGGATGAAGGAGATAGCAAATGGTTCAATTGAATTGGTTGTTACATCTCCCCCCAGATTTCAAATCGGTTTCAATTTTGTTTTCACAACAGTTTTTGCAAACATATTATTCCAAACACCCGACGCAAACGAGTACAAAACCAACCTGGGATACTTTACAACTGAACAAGCACCCTTTTCTGACAAGTTTATTTGATTCTATTCTTCCGTATTACGAATTACACGGCTACCAGCTTCCCGAACACCTTACAACCATAAAGCTGAATGAAGCAATGACCATTTTGCAGAAAGTGAACAAAAGAGCCAATAACATTCTTGCCAACTTAGCGGAACGTGACAAAATTGACCTTGCCGACTTTATGCAGAAAAATTATTCGTTCAATATTCCGTTGGAACGCTTTGCCTATCTCACGGGCAGAAGTTTGGCAACATTCAAAAGAGATTTTCAAAAACATTCAACAGTACGCCTCAAAAGTGGTTGCTTGAAACACTGCTAAAACAAGCATATTATCTCCTTGCTGAAAAGAACAAAAAACCGTCCGATGTGTATTTGGAAGTCGGTTTTGAAAACCTATCTCACTTTTCACGTTCATTTAAACAGCATTTTGGCTATTCTCCTTCAGGTGTTGTTGTGAGCTATTGAGCAAAGCAACTTTGAGCCGTTAACAAAAACTGCGTTTTTCATTTCTGCTGACTTTTGCATTGTATTTTACAAACAATGCATTGAACAAAAAGTAAACAATGAAAAAAGTAGTATTGATAACAGGAGCTTCCGCAGAAATGGGAAAAGAATCCGCAAAGTTGTTAGCACAAAATGGTTACACCGTTTATGCAGCCGCAAGAAGATTAGACAAGATGAAAGACCTTGAACCGTTGGGCATCAAAATCCTTTCAATGGACGTTACTGATGAAGCATCAATGGTTAAAGAAGTTCAGCAAATCATTGACACTGAAAAACGACTTGACATTTTAATCAACAATGCAGGTTTCGGGGCGTATGGAATAATAGAAGACGTGCCCATTTCAGACGCTAAATATAAACTGGAAGTAAACGTTTTTGATGCGGCACGATTGATACAGTTAGTGTTGGCAAAAATAATGGAAAACAGGTTTGGTAAAATTGTAAATATATCGTCCATAGGCGGAAAATTTGCAACGCCTTATGGCAATTGGTATCACGCGAGCAAGTTTGCTTTGGAAGCGTTAAGCGACAGTCTTCACAACGAAGTAAAACAATTTGGAATTGACCTGATTGTGATTGAACCTGGTGGTGTAAAATCAGAATGGGCAAACATTGCTTACGACAACCTTGTAAAAAATTCAACCAATTCCGCATACAAAGAAACCATTGACAAACTTTCGGCTTTTATGAAGAAAGCAACTGCAAAAAATGCAGAACCCGGAGTGATAACAAAACTCATCTTGAAAAGTATCGAAGCTAAAAATCCTAAGTTCCGTTATGTAGGCGGTTATATGGCAAAACAAATAGTCATTGCAAGAAAATTATTGTCAGACAAATTGTTTGATAAAATGATGATGGGACAAATGAAATAGCTATGGATTTTACAGAACACATTATTCCCGGTTTTTACTGAGATTTTTAATTTTTCGCCTATCCGAAATTGAGATTCAGCAGTGAAACATGAGCGAAGAGTCTTAACTTCAGTACTAAAGAAAAACCAAACATCTGCCGCTCATGAATAAACAAATTTACAATATTTCTATCAAAGGCGTCATGTGGGGTGAGGTGAAAGAAAACCGTATATCCTTTAGATTCAATGGAATGCCTAAAGATGTACATTTTACCATTGCATGGAATAAAGAGACCGGAAAAACAAATTTTCATGCAACGAGGAATATTGGCGATGGCAAGAATAAACCCTACATCAGAATTTTAGAATTTGACAAGATCTTTCAGGAGGAACTGGCGCAGTTAGTTCCTGACGTTATTTTGGGTAAAATCTTCCAACCGATTTCATTTAGGAAATACTCCCGCAGGAAAAGAAAAAATAAATGGCTGTTTTTCGCCGATGAACTTGAAAAAAATATGGAAGCTTTCCATGTTGCAGAAGAGTTGTCCCTGGTCTGGCATAAAGGATCAAAAAGTAAAAATAACGGGGTGATTGTTCCCGATATTGATCAGCTTGCTATGGCAATGGCAGGAACAGACGGATTGAAAAAAATTGCATTAAATAACATGCGGAGGTTAAAAAAGGATTCATTCAATTCACCATCCCTGAGATTAGGGTTCATTCATACCGGAAAAAACATGGTGCCTTTTATCTCTGCCAATGGACAATGCTACATTGCGAAAAAAGGATTAGGTCTTGATGTACTGATCCGCTCATTTGCCGAACCGCAATTTGCCAGAACTTTGAAGAAATATATAAGAGAAGCTTTGGTACGCATAAAGAATGCTCAAACCAGAGATGAGACCATGCCGTACAGCATGCCTTATACTTTGTATGTAAAAGAAGCGAATTAAAATTGAAAACAAATGGCAGTAAGTGTAAATGATTTTGAGCTGGAAACCGAATGTGTTTACAAAAATGAACATTACTCTGTAAGGGATAACGGCGCTGTACTTCGCCACGCCTGCAAAGGCAAACGACCACGACCAACCGATAATCAATGGACGTTTGGCAAACAGAATGCCAAAAACGGTTATATGTATATAGCTTCTACTCCTGTTCATAGAATCGTTGCCACTGCATTTCACAATGAAGCTCCTGGCAAGGACTACGTTGTTGATCACAGAGACACCAACCGACGAAATAACCGACCGGAAAACCTACTCTGGGTAGCAAGGTTGGATAATATTCTAAGCAACCCTATTACGGTGAGAAAAATAATATTCCGTTGTGGCAGCGTAGAAGCTTTTCTCCAGGATCCTTCCATATTGCGAAGTCATGAAGATGCTGACAAGAATTTTAAGTGGATGAGAGCAGTTAATCCGGAAGAGGCAAGATCGTCCTGGGAGCGTTTAAGTAAATGGGCGAAAAAAGAAAGCAATACCCCACTAGCAGACGCTTCTCTGGGAGAATGGCTATTCGGTAATAACCATGATTCCTTTCCGGTTCAGGAGCCAGAGGAACAGACAGCTTCTCTAACCCCGAATGCTGTACAAAGAGGTTGGAAAACTCCATCCGAATTTCCGTGTTGCCTACAGGAAGGAACTGATCATCCTATTGCCGCCTATGCTGTCAATCTCAAAGCGGGCGAAATATTTTCCCGCAATAACCTTTCGCAATCCGTTATTTCCGATTTTGCGACATCCGAAGATGGAAATACACTGTGGGTATTATGTAGGGATAGTAATGAGAATGCGATAAAACCCTGGAAGCTGGCGCGGGTTACCTTTGAAAATGATGTATTTGTTCATACAAACCTTGGAAGCTTTTTTGAAAAAGCCGGTGCGGAGAAGCAGTTCTCGCTTGTACAAGGGCTTGAATGGACAGAGGAAGATTCCATTGATGATTATTACTAAAATAACAAGTAACCAGCCCTCAACTTTTGCTGTTATCCTAGCACTATAAACTTCAGTTCCGTCTGGGCGAATAATAACCAATTTTTGTATGGAATGTAAATTTGACAAAAAATAAAACCTTGCAGCAGTTGTGTGCAGACAGAATGCTATTTTCCCGCACGCACAAAGTAGTCGAATGTTATGCGTCATTTAAAAGCGACACACTACTAATGAATCGGGCACAATGAGCAATGAGCAGAATTTCAAACTTCTTAAACCTGCCAGATCTACTAAATATGCAAATGATCTTAATTTAGCAGTAGCAACCCGCAAACTACAGCCAAGCAATTTAATGGTAGACAAATGAGTATCCCAGGCAGACCAAAACCAAAAATTGCGAGAAACAGTTCCGAATTTCGCGTACAGCATCACAGTTAATTGACAAGCAAACTTATTATTTAGAATAACTTAAAACAAAAAAATGTTATACTGTACACCTTTCCTTTTATTTGATGGAAATTGTGCTGAGGCGATGACCTTCTATCATCAATGTTTTGGTGGTGAGTTGACACTTACCAAACTTGGCGATAGTCCAATGAAAGACATGTTGCCACCTGAAAAGCACGCCAGGATTATCAATGCACATCTGACAAGTGGCGACATCGAAATATCAGCTACCGATTGGATGGCTTCCCCTGAATTTGATCCAATACAATGCAATACGTGTGCCATATTTATTATTGGAAAAACCAATGACGAATTAAAACAGTTTTTGACAAACTTAAAGATGGAGACAATAACGAAAGGCTACAGGAATTACATGAATTTGCCATTTGGGATATACGGACAGTTTTACGATAAATATGGTATTCAGTGGATTTTTAAAGGAGACGAGAAAGAATAATTGCAGAAAAACTTAACCGACAAACACACAGCAGCTTTGGAGGCGGGCAACTTATAAATACAACATTCGTAACGGCCACTACTTCATTCACAGCGAAGAAAAAAAGAGGGCAGCCGCCAACAATAGCAGAAAATAAAGCTTCAAAATTGTTGACTAACTGATGTGCATTCCCTCATCTTTGGTCATCTTTGGTCATCTTTTGTTCCGTGACGAAAACACTTTTCTCGGCTTTTACTTTTATCTTCATCTTTTGGTTCTCTATCGGGCTGCCGTTCCGGATGGAGAATATAAATTTCCCCACCGAACACTAAGTAAATGTTGGTGGCAATTTAAAATTAACTTCATACGAACTTTAAGAAACTTAGCTTTCATAACGCTGATTTTTCCATTATCTCATTTTAATTCCTACGGATAGACAAGTGAGCTTTTTAAAGTCTTCCCTGCCGCTTCACCCGAACAACAAGGTATGAATTCATTGGTTTTAGACAGTATGATGCTTTTCATAAAAAATACGAACCAAAATATACATCACCTTACGATTATCAGGAACAAACAAACTGTGTTGGATGCAGAAATTTACCCGTACTCCTCACAGTATGTGCACGACTTGGCTTCTGTAACGAAAAGTATTGTTTCAATTTTAATCGTAATTGCTATTGACAAGGCATTCATTAAAGATGAGAATCAATCCGTTCTTAAATTCTTCTCGGAAATAAATGTACATAATCCAGAGTTGGATTCTTTGAAAATAAGAGATTTGCTAACCATGTGCTCTGGTTTTGATTGTAATTTTAAAGATGGAGAAAAGGCTTTAAGAGATATGCGAAAAACGAATGACTGGCTAAACTTTATTATCAATATGCCAATGACATCAAAACCCGGCGATACGTTTTCTTATTGCAGTTGCAACTTTCATTTGTAAGGAGAAATTATTTACAGAACCACAAAAATGATTCCGCATGACTTTGCGAAAAGATATTTATTTCGTCCAATGCAAATTGAAGGCACGAAATGGCTGACCAATTATAAGGGAATGAATGACGGCTGGGGTGACTTGTTTTTGTATCCTGCACATGGCTAAAATTGGACAGATAGTCTTCGATAAGGGCAAATGGCAGGGAAAACAAATCGTATCAGAGCAATGGATAACAAAATCTTTAACAACAGTAAGCAATTTACAGGATGATAAAGGGTATGGCTATGGCTGGTGGACACATAATCAGGTTGGTGGTTATAGTGAAGCTATTGGCAGGGGCGAACAAATTATTGCTGTCATTCCCTCAAAAAATCTCGTTGTTACGATGCTTGGGGGTCAATTTGATGAAAGTATGATTGGTAAGTATATTTTCACACAATGGAATCTGATAAGCCCTCATTAAATAATTCTGAAGTTTATGATAAACTAAAAACCACAATCAACGAACTTGCATCATCTCCACCATTTGAGCCAATTTCCAATAATAAAAACTTCATTCAAAAATCAAATAAAAGAACAGTAATTTTTGAGGAGAATATTACTGCGATTGATTCGGTACAGTTTGATTTTATTTCAAAAGAAAGGGGAATAGTCACCTTTTATAAAAAGAGTACAAAAGAAAATTATCCGTTTTTACTTAGTGCAAATAATTACGCAATATGTTTGGATACGGCATTGCAACTCCCTGTTGCCTTACAAGCAAACTTTAGAAATGAGAATGGGTTTGTTTTACATTTCAACCAGCTTTGCAGTATTAATAATTTATATTTTTATTTCACCTTAAACGGAAATCAAATAACAACAACACTGGAAGAAACGAGCAACCATATTAAAATAAATATTGCAAGTTCATTCAATTAAACTGCCAACAACTATATGGCAGAGCAAATAAGACGTAACATGCACAATTTATAACTACTATTTTAGTTAAATAGCATATACGATTACATATTGATTTCCACTTTTCTTTAACCTGCATAGCATGAATATTGAAAATCATTTTGAGGGTTTTAAAACCTGGGCTGAAAATCAGGATATTTTATTGGTTGAAGCTCTTTTTGATATAAACAAATATCCGGTGGTTGACGTTTCCAGTTCAGAAAACAACACGCTGCCGATTTTTCAAAAGATTATAGAAAAATTTGAAGCGAAAGTGATTGTTTGCGACATCTTACGCTTTGATAAAACGAAATTCAACGAACACGAATCAATCATTAACCTGGATGAGTTTAGTGAGGTCAGGGAAATGTTTGAAAGGATGAGGCATTACAATGGAAAGATTTTGGGATATGGTTTAATGATATTTAAAGAAGGCGTGTCGTTCAGGTTTTCAGAATATGCAGAAGAATCTGGTGATTTCTTGGATGTTGAAAATGCTGTTCTGGACTATGAATATGAAAATAATTCCGAAGACGCAAGGTTTAAGACTATATCCGAAGAAAAGGCTTCTGAATTAGGTAACCAGCTTGCTGAACATGAAAATTATTCAAAGCTTAAAAACAGAACACAGCGAGTAAATTTTGCAAAAACACTTTTTAAGATGGAGTTTGAAAAAATTGGCGTTAGCGATTTTTATGATGTCAATCTAATTGTTTCCAATGCTGAAGGCTATTATGAAACAACCATAAAGCCCCAAAAGGAAAAGGAGCTGAAAACAAAAATTTTGGAATTAATAGATAAAGGTTGGACAAAAGTAAAAATTGCCGCACATCTCGGCATATCAAAAGACATTTTAAATAAATACATTTAAAGTACAATAAACAGAGATAAATTCTAAGGTTATTTTTTGTACGTTGCCTAATTAAAAAACTGAGCTGGTTCTAATTCGAAAGTAGCTTCTACTTTTTTAGACAAAATTCCTCACAGATATATGTAAACATATCCACAGCCCGTTTATATGTTGTCAAAAAATAGCCAACATATTCTGTATTTTTATTACGTATTATTTAGCTAAACAAAATTTTAAACAATGGCAAAAGCAAGAAATGAGTCTACCTCAAAGTCAGTTGCCTCCAAAGCCTCAAAGCTTTTGAGTAATCCCAAAACTCCAAAGGCAGTTAAGAGCGTTACAGCGTCGGCTTTGACACAGTCCCGAAATAAGAGGAAGAAAAAATAATGATACCGCCTGCCTTATGGACATAAGTTTACAAACCGGTTACTTACAACTGCCAAACCTATACAAACACTGCTTGCCATAATCAACGCAAAAGTGATGATGCTGAAAAATGGGTTGGTAGAGTTGTGTTTGGAAGACTTGCGTTGCTTTTGATAAGTGCTGTAGCTGACGGTGGTAAAATGAGATAAATTATCCCGATTTTTTTTGTAGATAGGGTTTTATAAAATATCAAACATCACTTTCCCTATTTTCTTCAATTCCTTTTCTGCATCTTTTATTTCATCTTCTGAAAAAGTTTGTTGACTAAATTTATCGCTGTCGGTGCTGAAAATTCCAACCTCTATTTTGTCTAAGTCAGTTCCATAAATTACATCAGCAAAATATTTTTGAAGAATTGGAAATTTAAGTTCAGCTTCCCAACCTAAACCTGCTTGCGAAAAAAAATAAATTGAAAAACCACCTTTTGTATTCATGTATGTTACAGGAATCTGCCCACTTATATAGACTTTTGCGTTTAATTCAATGTAAATTTTCTTTCTTGAATCCATTAAAGTGAACCCTTTCTTTTTGAACTGTGAAACATAAGCATCTAACGAAGAAACAAATCGTGCAACTTCATTTCTGTTTCTTGCATTGTCTGCTCTGTTACTAAAAGATTTTTCAAGATAGTTTATAGCTTTTGTAAGGTCGTTTTGTTTATGAAATTCACTTACAGAATCTTGCCAACGCATAAATTTCCCTCTACCGAAAAATGAAGGTTTTGTTCCTGCTGCTGCTTTCAAATTGTTTGCAAACTGTGTTGGGTTTTGCCTCGCAACCTCTAATTGTGTAATTGAAAATTTGCTCATTTGATTATGCTTAAAACTTTAGGATAATTTTGAAATACTTTGAATGACTGTTGCGAAACTCTTTCATACAATTTTAGTGCTTGTTCTTCATCAATAGAAGGATTGATAAGTTCCGGAAACTCACAAATCAATTCGTTTTTATTCTGTGTAGTTACTTTTTTGAATCTTGTAATAAACTCTAAGTAGTCAATCAAGTTTCTCTTTCCTGTATTATCATCTGCCAATGTATTAATGTCGGTTGTAAAAATGTCGTTATGGTATTCATCTACTTTCAGCCCATTGTATTCAATTGCAATTCGTCTTGAAATACATGGTATGCAAATGCCACAATGTTTTTCCTGGGGAACATGAGAAATCATCCAACAGCTTGCAGAATTTTGAACTGCCTTTTGTAATTTCTTTGGCATCACTGCAAACACCTCTGCTTTTGTTTTGTAGAGAAACGGATTTGAAATTTCAAAATCAGGATTGCTTAAAACAGTTCTGAAAATTTCTTGTGCATGTGTTACAAAATTTGGGTCGGCTGTGTGTGTAGAAAAAGGACCAACTCTTGCAGAATTTAAAGGTAAGTGAATTGCAAACTGTCCGTTCTCTGCCATGTAAAGCACTTTATTAAATCCGCATCGTTTTGTTATGAGTGCAGCCAATGAAAGAAATAAAAATGACCTTGTTCTTTGTGTGTTTTCTCTTTTGTCAGCTTCGGGAAAGCGATGTGTTGGGCTTTTTCTTCCGTAAACTTTTATGTGAACATGACGGATTTTTTTTTTGTAAAAACTTTCTAATGCTTTGTGAACATTACGCTGGCTTTTATCTACTACCTTATTTGCATGTGTGTTGTGGCTAACTAAAACCAAATCATTTTTCCTGCTTATAAAATCAGAAGCGGCACACATTGAATCAATGCCACCAGAAAAAAGTAAAACTGATCCTTCTTTCTTTTGCCATTGGAAACTTGAAACTGGTGCTCCCGATTTCTGAACAAATTTTATATGCCAGTTATCTCTACTTAAAATTAAAAGAGCACTTGAAAGTTTATCTTTAATTCTTTCAAAAGCATGAAAATTTACAACTTCAACCGTGAGTTCAATTGTCCTTAAAAAATTTTCTCTTTCCTCTCTCTTTACTGCTAAGTCAGCAGCGTAAACACCTGATGCAAGGTTTAACATATCTTCTTCCAAAGAATCGGCTGCTCCAAATTCTTTTTCAAAATATTGCAAACCCGTGTAAAGGTTTTTAGTTGGGCAAAGTTCAAGGTCTGCTCCAAAGTTTGTTTCACCTACTGATATTTTATAGGGTGTCATTATTTTGCTGATTTAAGTTTTGTGATTGAAGAATCAACAAAGGCGTTCCAATCACTTTTGCTTTTGATTTTTGTTTTGTCTGTTCCGACAATATCATTTACTTTTTTACTGATAGATTTTTTAAAAGCAATCAAATCAGTAACAGATTTGTTTCTAAAATTCTCACCGACAAAACCCGATGCATCACGGGAAACAACATAATTAGTCAGTTCGGTAAAAAAACTATTCTTCCATTGTTGGCTTGGTTTCTCTGACTGAAATGCTGTTGGAATTACTCTCTTGGCAAACTCTGCAACAATGGTGTTTTGTTTGGTGTTTAAAATTATGTCGTTGAACTTTTGAAGTGCTTCTCTATAACTTTTTGAACTATTGATTGCATTGTAGCATTCAAAAATTGCATCCGATTTCATCATTGATGAAATTGGTGTTGTTTCCTTTTCGGATGCTCTCCACACTTCATTGATTACTCTTTCTTTTGAAAAGTTATCGTTTGTGTAGCAAGCTAAAACTGGTTTCCAGTTTGAGGTTCTTGGCGAACCATGACTTACGGATGTTCCCATGTTTAATTTAGATTATCTTTTTTGATTCTAGTAATTTCTTTTTGAACAAGTGCAGCATCAATAATGAATTCAGCAAAAATATTTTTCCAAAGAATCGAAACACGGATGTCGGGTTCTTTCTGTAACAACTGAACGATGTTGCCTAACTCTCTACTTGTAATACATGATAGATTGCAATTGCATTTCTTGTATAATTCTTTTGAACGGTTTGCAATCGTTTGTGCTGTTGGTTTTAATTTGCCTGTAATAACTGTGAATGTAAAGACCTTGCCTAAAACTGCTGAATATCTTTTGTTGAATTCATCTACATAAGAAGCAAAGCGTTTTATATCATCTGCTGTAAAATCAAATCCATTTGAATATGCCTTTGAATCGTAAAGTATCATCATTCCATTTTTGCAAATCACTATTCCATCAGGAATAGATTCAAATAATCTGTCTTTACCGTAACGCCTTGTTGGTGATTGTAAAATAAATTGAAAACATTCCTTTACATATAACTCATGCAAGTCAAAGGCATCGCCTTGTAAAACTGCTGGCAGTTTGTTCAATCCTAATTCTTCTAAAATGTCGGGAAGGTTTGGGATCAAGATTAAACCTGTATTTACAATACCTCCGAAAAAATCATAGAATTTTTGAAAGGTGTGTGTTGTGCAATTAGCAGAAACAAAATTGTCGGATATGATTAAAGGTTTTGATGCAAATGCTTTTGAGAATGTAATTACAGAATCTGTTAGTGATGTTTCGTTTTTGTCTTTGGTAAAAAGAATACTGTATTTAACTATCGCACCCAACTTGTCTAATTTGAGAATATTGAAAATGATATTCCCTTTTGGAAATCTTTCCATTTGGTCAATCTCAAAACCATTAGTGATGAGGGTTGAAACGATATTTTGAATTTCTTCTTTAGTCATGGTTTAAGATTGCATCAATTTATAAGTATCTTCTCAATCTCCTCACTCGCTTTCTTCATTGCTTCTTTTGTTTTGTCTTTAAGTTGTTGGGCTTGTTTGCGAGTGTCTGAAATATGATTTGTAATCTCCTTTTGTTTGCTACTAACTGGAATTGGGATTGTCAGATTTAAAATATTTTCATAGCTAATTATTGCTCTTGCAGTATCTCTTTTTTCTCTATTTAATAAGACTTTACCCAACCTTGTATTTAAAAACAAAGAAATAAATTCTCCAATTTTATTATCTTTCAAAATGTAAGTGATGAAGTTTCTTTCTTCATCAAAGCTTATCAATCCTTTTTCTATGCCAGTGTCTATTAAAGTCATTTTGTTTCGGTCTTGGAATTTGTTTGGTCGCTAAGTTAAGTTTTTAAACCCTGTTTACATTAATTGTCAGTGTCAAATTGTTAAGTGTCTGCCAGTTAGGTGGTGGGTGGGCATTGTGTGTTGAGTAAAGATATATTGCTGATGTGTATTGCTAATTATGATAGATATTCGTCAGCCGGGGTGAGTGGGTTGTGCGGAGGCATTTTGAGCTCTTTGCAAGGTTGGCTTTGTGTTGGGGTTTTGTGCGCCTTGCAATGTGCTAAAAATAGCGAGGGGTTGGGTCGGCAAAGTCATGGATGCTTGTATGTGTGTAGGATGTTCAATAGGGTGACATACAACATCTCGAATTGACGACCGTGAGATTATTCAAATATTCAGGAGGATAAACTCCACAAGTTATACCGTAAATAAACAAGAACTTAGAAATTCGGAGTTTTTTGGTGAATTTAAAACTCCTATTTATACCCTTGCTGCAGAACAACTTCAACGCTGGCGGGCATGGCGAATTTTTACAGAAGATAACATATCACGGATGGCTGAAGTAGAAATGACTACCGAGTGTGTTGAGGTTATTATTAAAAAAGCGATTTCTGGAAAGTCTCCAGTCAATCTTGATAAACTTTACAGGGATTACGATGAGGACTATCCAGACCGTGGAGAAGTTGAAAACAGATACCGGGCCGTAATGGACTCGATAAATGAACATTTCTCCGGAACCCCGAATGATTTCGTCTTTTTCAAAAAGACTCTTTTCTATACATTCTTTTCATTTATCTACTATTTAAAATATGATTTCGCTTCTGTCGACTCAAAAGTTAAAGCTAAAGTTATTACTGTAAATCAAGTGTCAAATATTAAACTAGTGTCACGTCAATCATATAATTTCGGGTAGTTTATTATCTTTGTGGCAAAAACAGCCATGAA
>CAZNRJ010000017.1:0-2202 GCA_964574945.1 uncultured Ohtaekwangia sp.
TCGCAAAAGATGGATCCGTTCCTGAATTATTTGGGGAGAATAATTAAGGTATCGCAGAACAACAATGCAGTGCAAAATATTTTCAACAGATGCCTTGTCTGAAAATGGAAGCGTTAGTTCAAATTCTTCTTCAGGGGATTTCAGTAAAACTTTCTTTTCCTGTTGAGTTACCCGATAGTGTGCCCCTGGGTTAAATCCCCACGTAAGGGTTTTTAGTTTTGATTTTTTAATTTCTTCCCGTAATGGTAATTGATCTGTACAACACACAAGAATTTCAACGTGCGCAAACAGTTTCAATTTCTCTCTTATCTTTTCCTGTTGATTTGTAAACCCTTCGTCATGCGCGCTGCCAATAGTTGAAAAAATACCGATAGTCGGTTGAATGATTTTTTCAAGATTTTCCATTTCGCCAGGCTTAGAAATGCCCGCTTCAAAAATCCCCAACTCGTGATAGGGCTGTATGTTCCAAACGGAAAGGGGAACCCCTACTTGTGAATTATAACTTCCCGGATTCTTTACAATTTTTAAATCAGGTAATAATTGAAAAAGCCATTCTTTAATAATTGTTTTTCCGTTGCTTCCTGTTATGCCAATGACTGGAATGCGGTACATTTTCCGGTTAAATTCAGCCAATGCCTGCAACGCTTTTCGCGAGGACTTAACCAGCAAAAAATTAGCTTCAGGAAAAAGATCAACGTCAACATTTTCCTCTACAACAAACTGTCGGTTGCCGGCTTTATACAAAGCAGAAATATACTGATGCCCATTATGCCGCTCACCGGCAATTGCAAAGAACAAAGATTGTTGTGAGAGAACCGGCTTACGGCTATCAATAATCAAATCCTGAACAGCACAATCGGTGAACAGTTGAAGAACTTTTCCATTACATATTTTCTCAAGGGAGGAAAATAAGATCATGTGTTAGAAAAGTTTTGATCCGTTGGGAACCACTTTGTCAACTGTGGTTAATACTGTTCTATTGCCTTCATCCGGGAAACCGGTGACCAAAACCTCTGAAATAAAAGTGGCAATTTGGCGGGGTTTAAAATTTACCACACACACCACTTGCTTGCCAACCAACGAGCTGATTGTATATAAATCGGTTATTTGGGCGCTGGATTTTTTTACCCCCAAATCTTCTCCCAAATCAATCCAAAGCTTAAAAGCAGGTTTTTTGGCCTCCGGGAACGGTTCCGCCTTTATTACTGTGCCTGACCTAAAGTCAATTTTATTAAATTCTTCTAATGTGATCATTATCAAAATTTTATTAATTTGCAAAGCTAATCAGCAGAACAAAAGTCCGGAATTAAGATGAAGTTAAACTTATCACATTTACTGGCACTTGTCACTTTTATTCTAACCGTATCTGCGGTTAGTCCTGCCTCTGCGCAGGATGGTGCTCCGGTAAACGAATATCCCGAGCTTAGTCCGCTTCAGGATCCTACCCTTAAAGAAGATAAGCCTTTGCTTTACGAACCCGAAGGAAAATCAACACAAAAAGAACAAGCCAATACCCCCGCAACATCTTCTTTAAAACCAAAAGCGAAAACAGCGGACCCTTCTAAAAGCGCTGCCTCCAAGAATGAAGAAGATGCACTCTCCTTCAACTTTCTTTACTACATCATACAAAAGTTTAAGATTTCTGACATTGTCGATCAGTGATCACCTTTTAGGAGAGGAATAAAATCCTACTAAGCCTTTTTCTTTACAACAAATTGTTCAAGGTCTTTCAATTTAAGAATACCTTCGTAATATGCTTTGCCAAAGATAACGGCAAAAACCCCCATATCATTTAAGCGCTTAATGTCATCAACCCCCCGAACGCCACCACTTGCCAATACTTGCAAATCAGGAAACTGATCCAGTATTTCTTTGTAGAAAGAAAAGGCCGGGCCTTCCAGCACACCATCGCGCGATACATCCGTTGACTTGACATACTTTAATCCGCGATCATAAAAATATTGGAGATGATCAAACAATGTTATTTCAGATTTTTTTAGCCACCCTCTAAAGGCAATATTTCTTGAATCTATGTCAGTAACATCAGCCCCTAAAGTCATTTTCTCGCGACCGTAAGAAATAATCCAGGAGGCAAACAATTCGGGATTTGTTACTGCAATACTTGAAGCTGTGATGTAATCAGCCCCATACTCGAAGGCTTTTCCAATATCCCCATCCGTACAAATGCCGCCCGTGAAGTCA
>CAZNRJ010000017.1:2212-9296 GCA_964574945.1 uncultured Ohtaekwangia sp.
CCTTTAGGTCGGTGTGGCCTGCTATTGCTTCCAGTACATGGTAGTTTTTTGGACTTCCTCGTTCGGCTCCGTCTAAATCAACAAGGTGTACAACTTCAATACCGTGATCTTCAAAACGTTTCGCTAAATCCAACGGATTTTCATCATACGACTTCTCGCTGGAGGGATCCCCTTTTCGCATTTTTACCACCTTTCCTTTACGTATGGCTATGGAAGGAATTACTTGTATCATCCGCACTTATGTTAATTCACTTTTTTGAACCTTAAAGATACTATAGGCTTTAAGGAATACCGAAAATAATTTTACTGAACTATTACCTGGCTGAAAACGGAATGGAAACAAGCGTTTTATCCCACATCAGGATCATCTCGTTTTCTTCACCGGATTTTTCCAGGGAAATTGTAAACTGTTCAAATTCTTTTTCCTGTAACACGGAAGGTACTTCAACTACCAAAACATCTTTTGTGGAATCACGGTTAATTTCACCGTTAAATTTTATACCCCACTGGCCCGATTCTGAATTGAGGATTACGGACCAAATTTGTTCACCCGGTATGGTAAAGAAAGAATACTTACCGGCCTTAAGGGGCTTTCCGGCAAAGTTCAAATCCTTGTTTGTTTCAAACACCGTAGCTTCATTGGCCCCGGTGCGCCAGGGCTTATCGTAAGGCACGAGTTCGCCAAAAATAACACGCCCTTTTTTGTATGGCCTGTTATAAAACACTGACACTTTTAAATCTCCATTTGTAAATTTCACTTGTTCCTCCGGACTTGCTTTTTTCGTATTAACCATATAGGTTAAGAATCCGAGAATAATCATCAAAATGGCCCCCAGAAAAATCAAAAATTTTTTCATCAAAAGATTCGCTTTAAAAAGTCCTTATCATTATGGAAACTTAATTGGCTACGAGTTTACAATTTTTAATGGCGATTTTGCAAATTATAAAGATTGTTAGGGTAAATTTGTTCATCTAAATATCAAATCATGTCAGTTTTCGGTGTTGTTTTAGCTCTATTTGTCCTTGCCATTGCATCCGTTTGGCTATTCCCAAACAAAAAGGTAAGTGATAACGAGCACGATATTAAGCATTAATCCTCCTGACCGTTGCCAATGAACGTGTGCGTATTTTGTGGCTCAGCCACAGGAAAAAATCCTGTATTCGCTGAAGCTGCGCAAGAATTGGCTTCGCAATTATTCAATTCAAAATCTACATTAATTTATGGCGGAGGCAATATTGGCCTCATGGGTATATTGGCCGACCGTGTAATGGATTTGGGTGGGAAGGTGATTGGCGTTATCCCTGATTTTCTGATGAAAAAAGAAGTAGGCCATAAAGGCATCACTCAATTGGTGGTTGTGGATAGCATGCACGAACGCAAAAGACGCATGGCCGATCTTACCGATGTTTTTATTGCATTGCCAGGTGGCTGGGGTACATTGGATGAACTTGCCGAAATACTTACCTGGAAACAGCTTGGGCTGATTAAGGGCGAAATCGGAATGCTAAATACCAATAACTATTTTGGGGCGCTGTTGTCACAAATGAAAACGATGGTTGATGAAGGGTTTCTTCACCCAAACAGTTTTAATGAAGTAAAAATCTCTGATTCTCCCAGGCAACTCCTAATCCAACTTGGGGTAATTACCGTTTAGTAAATACGCCTTGTCTAAAAATTGTTAGCTTTAAGATAGGCTTGTGTGCTCATGCTGCTGCGGAATAGTTTTATAATCATTATACTCTTTTTAACAAGCGGGCTTTGCCATGCCCAGGTGTTGGGCTTTTCGCTGGCATCAGATAAAACAAAGGTTCAGTTTCCGATTGAGGTTTATAACAATCTTATTGTTGTTCCTATTATTCTCAATAATCAGTTGCCTTTAAAATTCATCCTTGACACGGGTGTTCGCACCTCTATTCTTACCGAAAAAGCCTATAGTGATATTTTAAATCTGGCCTACACTAGAAAGTATGCCATTGCTGGCCCAGGTGGCGAAAAACTTGTTGAAGCGTATGTCACCAATAATGTTTCGTTAGATATGCCCGGTGTGCAAGGTCGCGGGCATGCCATGCTTGTTCTCGATCAAGATTATCTTGAGCTTAGAAACTACCTGGGCACTGATGTGCATGGTATTTTAGGATATGAATTGTTTAGTCGCTTCATTGTTCAAATTGATTACGAGCGAAAAGAACTTACCCTGATGCTTCCTGAGCGATTTAAAGAAAGGAAAAAATTTCAGTGGCTGCCCATAAGCATAGAAGACACCAAACCTTACGTTACCATTAATCTTGAAATGAACGACAGCACATCAGTAAGTGCCAAGCTATTGGTAGACAGTGGCGCAAGCCATGGCTTGTTTTTAGAAACGAGTTCCAATCCTAAAATTAAAATTCCCGAAAGGCATGTGGAGAGCATTATAGGTCGCGGATTGGGTGGAATTATCACCGGAAAAATTTCAAAGATCAAATCCGTTAACATCGGCCAATTCAAAATTCCGCATGTCATAACAAGTTTTCCTGATCCCAACTCGTACATGGACACCTTGAAAGTCAGCCGTTCCGTTTTTAGAAACGGATCTATTGGTGGCGAGATTCTTAGCCGATTCACGGTTATCTATAACTTCCCGGGCGAGAAGATTTACTTCAAGAAAAATGCGAATTATAAAAAAGAGTTTTACTTTAACATGAGCGGGCTCACCATCCGCGCTAAAGGATCGAGGTTAAAAGATTTTGAGATCACAGGCATTCGTGAGAATTCCCCATCGCAAAAAGCCGATATAAAAGTAGGCGATAAAATTGTGACCGTAAATGGAATTAGTGCTGGCGAATTGGATTTAAATACGATTAACGGATTTCTCAATTCAAAACCAGGCAGGAAAATCAGCCTGGTGCTAAACCGGAAGAATGAAAAAATAAAAAAAGACTTTAGGTTGGAAGACCCGCTTTAACCCGATTTCAGAATCCGAAGCAATTGCCCCTTCCTTTTTTTATACGCTTGCTGTAAATAAAGCTGTGTCTTCTTAAACTTTAGCGAATTTTTGAGTGCGGTGTAGAGCGAGTCACCTGTTATGGTTTCCTTTAAAATATAATTCATTACCCCGGTGCTCATTGCCTCATGATAATTGGAATTTTTCAAAACCGTTATGGGCACATGCCTTGTTTTCCGATTACTTGAAAGGGCAAGAACGGTCGCTTTGAGCTCGGGTTTACCCACATTGTCATCAATCAAAATATAGTTCGGTTTAAAGTGAGCAAGGCGCTCAACGATACCGGCAAGATCAAAAGCTATTTCTGCAATTACTTTATGCTCGCTGATTTTTGAAAGGCTATCAAACGTACGGCTTAAATCGATGGGGTTGTTGCCCACCACCAGTACATTTAATTCTTCAAACGGTTTTGCAATCTTGCCCATAACACGTTAATAATACGACTTAAACACATAAACGATCAAAAGGGGTTTCGGGATTTATTGTTAATTTATTTTTTGGCGAACAAATCCATAAAAAATACAGTTTTTCAAAAATTTAACAGACGGAATTGAAATCGGTCGTAATCATAGGGGGTGGGTTGGCCGGGTTGGTAAGTGCCAACTGCATGGCCGAAAATGGCCTTCCGGTAACCTTAGTCGAAAAGAAAAGCTATCCCTTTCATCGTGTTTGTGGAGAATATATTTCTAATGAAACTATCCCCTTTCTAAAGAAGCATAGTTTATACCCGGAGGAATTTAATCCAGCCAAAATAAATCGATTCCGGCTTACCTCTGTTAATGGCCGTTCGGCAATACTTCCGTTAGACCTGGGAGGTTTTGGAATAAGCCGGTATTCATTCGATCATTTCCTTTACAGGAAAGGGTTACATAAAGGAGTTAACTTCCTGCTGAACACCGAGGCTGAAAGTATTTTGTTTAACGATAATTCATTTTCTGTTCGTGCCGGTGAAACAAAGCTTGAAGCAGATTTAGTAATAGGTTCGTTTGGCAAGCGATCCAAACTCGATATTGCGATGAAACGATCACATGTTCAACGCAGATCGCCTTATGCAGGTGTTAAGTACCACGTTAGAACAGATGAACCCACTGATTTGATTTCACTTCATAATTTTAAAGACGGATATTGTGGCATAAGCCAGGTGGAAAATCAAAAGTTTACGCTCTGCTACCTTACCCATCGAAACAATTTAAAAAAGCATGGCAGTATAAAAGTCATGGAAGAAGAAGTTCTTTTTAAAAATCCGTTTCTCAAATCGATTTTTAAAAATTCAGAATTTTTGTATGAACGGCCGGAAGTAATCAATGAAATTTCATTCGCCACGAAAGCGCCCGTTGATAATCACGTGCTTATGATGGGTGATGCTGCGGGTATGATTACTCCTTTATGTGGCAACGGAATGGCAATGGCAATTCATTCTGCCAAAATTATAAGCGAATTGGTAATAGATTTTTCAAAAGGAAAATTAACACGCGAACAATTAGAAAAAACATATACAAAAAAATGGAATTCACTTTTTGCCAACAGGTTGTGGGCAGGCAGGCAAATTCAAAAATTGTTTGGCGATGAGTGGGCCAGTAACCTGGCTGTTAACTTAATGCGAACATCAAAGCCGATTGCAGAGTTCATCATCAGGAAAACACATGGTGTACCTTTTTAGATTACAACTGCAAAATGTGACTGGTCTCTAACCAAAACCAGATAAAAAACCCATTCAAACAAAATGCCGAAAGAAAGTTTAACCACATGGTGTTTGTAAAATTTGCCTTAGCGGGATTTTTCCAAACCCTTAAAAGCCAACTCAGGAAAAAGATTACAACCGGTGACAGGGCAACCACAAAAACTTCTCCATACCAAAGCGACTGGAATTCATGAAAGTATGCTATATATCCAACTGTGACGAATGTGAAAACCAGCAGCACAAAAATAAAGGTGCCCCGCACACCAAGCATCAAGCTAATGGTTTTGTCGCCACGCTTTGCATCTTCTTCATGCTGATAAATTTGTGTCATGGGATACGTGCCTAATAACATAAGGCTCGAAAGAGTTGCCGGAATCAGTACACGCGCATTCCAAAGATTTTCCAATCCAAAATTATTAATGCCTACATAACACATCAGCAATGTAAAAGCTCCCTGAAAAAATCCAACCGTTAGCCAACCGGCAAGCGGATATTTTTTCAACCTGATTGATGGATGGCTATAAGCCTTTGATGCCAGGCCGTACACAAACAGCATTGCGCCAAACAAAAGATTTATTTTAAAGATGCCCAATGCGACTGCGAGAACATCAAGCAGGATAGATGCATAATAAAGTCCTTTGTTTACAGGCGGTGGGTTTTTAAGTCCGCCAATACTTCCTTCGTCTTTATCGAAATAACTATTGAACCCATTGCTCGCAGGATATAAAAAAAGATGAATGATGATAAATGACCATAACAAACGGTCGCCATTCAGGTTAGGGGAAATAGCCAATGCGAAGAAGTACACCGGCATCAAAAAGAAAGAGAAAGGAAACCGCAGATGAAGCAAGATCGATTTCAAAAACATGGATATTATCTTATTTATCAGGGAAGTTAATTAAATCGCAGGAATGCGAATCAAGTTGGGTTGGTTTTTTGCTATACTTGAATATGAGCTTCATCACCTCCATCGGTACGGCTAATCCAACAAACAAATTTAATCAAACGCAGTTGGCGGATTTTATGGTGCGCGCCATGCAACTCAACGAACAGGATACACGAAGACTTAGAACTATCTTCCGTGCATCGGGCATTGAAACGCGTCATTCTGTAATTGATGATTACGGTAAAAAAGATGAATTTAATTTTTATAATAACAATCTAAATTTACCACTTCCGAGCACAAAAGAGCGGCTTGAACTATTCCGGGAAAAATCCCTTTTATTGAGTCTCCAGGCAATCACAAATTGCCTTGCTAAGGTGCCTCCCATTGAAAGCAAAGAGATTACCCATCTTATTGTTGTTAGCTGCACGGGCATGTATGCACCCGGGTTAGATATTGACTTGGTCAAATCCCTTAACCTTCCTTCCAGCATTCAGCGGTTATGCATAAACTTTATGGGTTGCTATGCTGCATTTAATGCGATCAAAATTGCCGACACCTATTGCGCTGCTGATCCAAATGCAAAAGTGCTTATTGTTTGCACAGAATTATGCAGCATTCATTTTCAAAAAGAAATTACAGACGATAATTTATTGGCCAATGCACTTTTTGCGGATGGCTCTGCTGCGCTTTTAATTGAAGGCACGCCACGCAAAGGCGTTAACCTCAAACCTGTTAGTTTTTACTGCGATCTTTCGCACGAAGGTGAACAGGATATGGCGTGGACAGTAGGTGATCTTGGTTTCGAAATGCGCTTGTCGGCATACGTACCCGAAGTAATCAAAAGTGGGATTGCTAACCTTACCAAAAAGCTTCTCACTCAAATTTCAAATCAGTTGTCCGATATTTCTTATTACGCTATTCACCCGGGCGGCAAGAAAATCCTGGAAGTCATTGAGCAAGAGCTTGGGTTAACAAAAAAGGATAATCAGCAATCTTATGAAGTGCTCAAAAAATATGGCAACATGTCGTCACCCACCGTGCTTTTTGTGCTGAACGAGATTAGCAAAAACCTGAATGGTGTTGATGATGGCAAGAAAATTTTAAGCTTTGCTTTCGGGCCGGGCCTTACTTTAGAGAGCTTGATCCTCGAGATTCAAAATCATTAAAAGCAACCATGGGAAAATCCATAACCCCAATCGATTTTTTGGTGCGATCTGATGACGTTGAAATAATGGATGATCTCGATTGCCAGGGTGAAGTGGTAAACCAAACGTTGCGCGAATTAGATTTCATAAATCGGTGGCTTGGTGGAAATGCTGTTACGATCAATGCCGTGAAATCAGTTTGGAAGGCTATTCCAAAAGATCAAACTATCAGGATTGCTGATTTGGGATGTGGCAGCGGAGAAATGCTTCGCCTGCTTGTGCGATTAGCAAAAAAAGAAAACAGAAGGGTTGAATTAAAAGGGTTCGATGCCAATCCAAACATCACCCGTTTTGCAGCCAGTCATTCAAAAGATTTTAATACTATCTC
>CAZNRJ010000017.1:9306-21925 GCA_964574945.1 uncultured Ohtaekwangia sp.
TCGTATCACCCGGTCAATGTTTTCTCACCCGGGTTTCAGCAACAAGAGTTTGACATTATTCTTGCCACCTTATTCATGCATCACTTCACGGAAGCAGAATTGGTTTCACTTTTTTCATCGCTGAAAAAGCAAACTGCAACTGCAATTATAATCAATGATATTCATCGTCACCCGTTAGCGTATCATTCCATTAAGCTACTGACCAAAGCATTCTCCCGTTCGGCCATGGTAAAATTTGATGCACCCTTATCCGTACTTCGGGCGTTTACTAAGCCTGAGCTGCAAACCATCTTGCGCAAAGCCGGAATCAGCAATTATGCATTAACCTGGAAATGGGCATTTAGATGGCAATTGATCATCCGGATTTGAACTTTATTAACTCTGGCACAATTTTTACTAATTTGGCAAGGGAATCGCTTCTTATAAAACAATTCATTATGAAAACAAAATTCATCTCCGCAGTGATTGTTGTACTTGTTCTTACTTCGTGTGGCTCCAGCCCATTCGGTCAAAAAGTAAAAGAACCCTTTCGGGGAAATGCCTATGAATCAAACAACCGGTTCTTCCGCGGAACCGGTAAAGGCGAAAGTTCTCAAAACAATATCGCAAGAAACAAAGCCGATTTAGATGCAAAATCTCAATTAGCCGGTCAGGTAAATACCACCATGAAACAAGTGGCCGATCAATACCTTGGTCAAACAGAAAATGAGCGCGCAGCCGATGTGGCCGATAAGTTTCAAAGCTTAGTTCGCCAAACCATGAACACCAGCATTGCAGACTTGCGGAAAATTGGTGAGCAAAAATATTTTGACAAGAAAGCAAACAAATATACCGTCTTCATGGCTTATGAAATAAAGAAAAACGCCATGTTTCGCTTTATGAAAAAGCAAGCCAAAACAGATAAGACTATCGATGAGCGCCAGATGAAAATTATAGAAGAAATCCTGGACGATCAGATTAAAAAATCGGAAGAAGAGGACAATTAGTTAACAAAATCCAATACTCAATTGACAAGGCATATCGCTTTGTCAATTGTGCATTGTCAACTGTAGTATCACTTTCCTTCCACCATCTTCTCGGCAGTTTCAGCAATCTTAAGTTGATTAATGAATTCATCTACCTCGCCATTCATAACAGCAGGGAGATTGTGTTGGGTATACCCGATACGATGATCTGTTACCCGGCTTTGCGGATAATTATACGTTCTTATTTTTTCTGACCGGTCGCCACTGCGCACCTGGCTCTTGCGGGAAGCGCCCGTTTCGGCTTGCAGTTTTTCTACTTCTCGCTCATAAAGTTTTGCCCGCAACATAACCAATGCGCGCGCGCGGTTTCCATGTTGCGAACGCTCCACCTGGCAGGTGATTACAATTCCCGTAGGTTTGTGCGTCATCTGCACTTTTGTTTCCACTTTGTTCACGTTCTGTCCGCCTGCTCCACCCGACCGTGATGTGATCACTTCAATATCGGCAGGATTGATTTCTACATCCACTTCTTCCGCTTCAGGAAGTACAACTACCGAAGCCGCTGAAGTATGCACACGACCTTGCGTTTCTGTGTCGGGCACGCGTTGCACCCGGTGCACGCCAGACTCGTATTTAAAAATACCATAAGCGCCTTCACCTTCAATGCTGCTGATCACTTCTTTATAACCGCCTGCAGTGCCTTCGGTAATATCAAGCACAGACATCTTCAATCCTCTCCGATCGCAAAAACGCTGGTACATACGCCACAGGTCACCGGCAAAAATTGCAGCCTCATCGCCCCCTGTTCCGGCCCGGATTTCCAAAATACAATTCTTGTCATCGTTGGGGTCTTTCGGCATCAACAACTCTTTAATCTCAGCCTCCAATGCATCCTGTGTTGGCTCAAGGTCATCCAACTCCATTTTTGCCAGCTCGCGCAATTCCGCATCCTTCTCTTTTTGCAAAATTTCTTTTGCCTGCTTCACGCTATCCAATACTGCCTGGTAGCGGTCATATTTTTTCACCACCTTCTCAAGGTCCCTGTATTCCTTGCTCAATTGTTGGAATTTCTTTTGGTCTTTAACGGCTTCCGGCTGCGACAGCAATTGACCCACCTCTTCAAAACGATCCTTTATTTCCCTTAACTTTTCTATCATACACTAAAAATGGTTGCAAAGTTAATAAAATCATCTGCTTGCCCGATACCAATTCCCAGTCTGTAAAGGCAATGTAAATCAGTTTGTCTGTTTAACTTCGCAACAGACTTTATTACCTCTTTATGAAATACGTGTTTTTTGTTTCTTCCCTCTTTTTGATTTCGTGCACAGGAACGCTTTCCGACAACCAGCGAAAAAAAATAAAAGAAGAAATGGAGAACAGCGAAATCAAGAAAGTAACGGAAGCTCAAATCATTGAGGCTGCTTTCCAATATGGCCGGCAAGTAGCCGCTATCGTTGAAAAAAAAGACAGAACTCTTACCAATCAATCTTTTCTCGATTCGGTGAGCCAGGTTTTCAGTGTTGAGATTATTTCACTTCAGCCTGAGAATAGTTTATTACGAACTGTTGAAAAGCAACTTTTAGAAGCCTACCAAACCGATGCGCAGTCACCTGATAACATTCAAAAAATGGGCACCGATTCGTTGCTGTATACAAAACCATTTACACGCGAGCATCCCGATGGATCAGCAGAGTTTACCAAAGCGCTTGGCATTCGGATGACGAAAAAACAGGTCATCCTTACAATCAACTAAGAATGGATTCCTGGAAAATCTGGGTCGATACGGGCGGCACGTTTACAGATTGCATTGCGTACACTCCAAAAAATATTATCAAGCGATTAAAAGTTTTGAGCAGTGGTGTGCTGAAAGGAAAAGTATTTCGCCAAAAAAATTCCCGGGTTTTAGAAGTACACCTGAATTGGCCGGTAACCCGGGATATTTTTAATGGGTTTAGCATTACGTTCTTTGATAAGAAGAAAGTAAAAGCTCGTATTGAAAAAGCAGACGTAGCCAGGTCGGTTATCTACCTGAGCAGTCCTGTTAAGCAATCTATCAAGGCAGGCACTACGTTCGAAATTTCTTCGGAAGAAGAGGTTCCTGTTTTTGCAGCCCGACTGCTTACGGAAACTGCGTTTGATCAATCTTTCCCGGTTATCGAAATGAAGCTGGGCTCGACCCGCGGCACCAATGCTTTGCTGGAAAGAAAAGGCGCGGCCACTGCCTTGCTAATCACAAAAGGTTTTAAGGATTTGTTATTGATCGGCACCCAGCAACGCAACAATTTATTTGCGCTTCAAATAATAAAAGAACTGCCGCTTTATAAAACAGTGATTGAAATTGACGAACGCATTGAATCGGATGGCGCCATTCACAAATCGCTTTCTCAATTATCAATCACTAACGCTATCAATCAATTAAAGAAAACGGATTGCACTTCTGTTGCTGTTGCCTTTCTTAACAGTTACAAAAATCCAACTCATGAAAAGTTAGTTGAAGATCACCTGGTTGATAATGGTTTTGAATTCGTTACAGCATCTCATAAAATTTCACAACAAATAAAAATTTTACAACGGACGGAAACAACTGTTGCGAATGCTTACCTCAAGCCCATCATTCACACGTATGTCTCCAATATTCAGCAAGGTCTTGCAGGTGCATCCTTAAAAATTATGACGAGTGCGGGTGGTTTAGTAGATGCAAACAACTTCCATCCGAAAGATAGTTTGCTAAGCGGCCCTGCGGGCGGAGTGGTAGGTGCTGCTACAACCGCAAAACTTTCCGGCATCAATCACCTTATCACATTCGATATGGGCGGAACCAGCACGGACGTTTCACTTTATGATAATCAATACGCCTATCGGTACGAATCAAAAGTGGGAGAGATAAAAATTCTTTCCCCGTCCCTATCCATTGAAACCATTGCTGCCGGAGGTGGATCCATTTGCGATTTCGATGGGTTCCGTCTTACGGTTGGGCCGCATAGCGCTGGGGCAAGTCCCGGGCCAGCGTGTTATGGAAGTGGCGGGCCGTTAACAATCACTGACGTGAATCTTTTATCAGGCCGGACAGATGCGGAACTTTTCTCAATTCCACTTTATCCAAAAAAATCGGAAGCGGCTCTTGAAGTGCTCATAAGAAAAATAAAATCAGCTACCGGAAAACGACCACGCAAAGAAGCATTGCTGGAGTCACTCCTCTTAATTGCCAATGAAAAAATGGCCGAGGCAATAAAAAAGGTTTCAGTACAGCAAGGTCACGATCCTTCCGATTTTACACTCCTTACCTTTGGTGGTGCGGGTGGACAGCACGCTTGTGAGATTGCTAATCTGCTGGGGATCAAAAAAATTCTTATCCCGTACGATGCAGGACTACTAAGCGCCTATGGAATTGGTCATGCTAAAATTGAGCACTTTGAAGAAAAATTGTTGCTCCGGAAACTTAGTGTAGTTGAAAATCAATTCGAAAACCATTTTGATGCGCTTTATCAACAAGGAGCAAGCAAACTGGTTGGTGATGGATTTGAAGCAAAGGTAATTAAGCGTTCGAAGCAACTTGTGTTTTTACGCTTTAGCGGACAGGAAAGTACCATTGAAACAAACTATACATCTCCCAGCGCGCTACGAAAAGAATTCAAAAAGAAATATCAATCTCTATACGGCCATTGGTTAGCCGACCGGGAGATAGAAGTAGAATCTATTCGATTGATCTTAACGATTGAGCAATCTCAAAAGAAAAACAAAAAAAGAACCGTCATTTCATATTCTCCAAAAGCAGAAAAAGAAACCCAATTGTTTGTAAACAACGCATGGAAGAAAACAAAAGTTTATCGCTGGGAATCGCTTCGGCCGGGAGCGATTATAAAAGGACCTGGCTTAATCGTAAGTGAAAACTCAACAACATTGGTTGCTCCCAATTGGAGATTCAATCTCGATGCTCATAATCATGGAATCCTGACTTCAACTAATCAAGCTAAGATTTCAAAAAAGGAAAATTCAAAAGAAGCAGCTTTGGAATTGTTTAGTAATCGCTTTACTGCCGTTGCTTATGAAATGGGGGCTTTGCTGCAACGCACTTCGTTTTCGGTTAATGTAAAAGAGCGTTTGGATTTCTCTTGTGCGATGATGGACTCGCAAGGGTATTTGGTTGTGAACGCTCCGCATATACCTGTCCATTTAGGAAGCATGGGAATATGTGTGCGTGAAGTGACAAAAGTTTTAACCATGCGTGAGGGCGATGTTATTATTACAAACCATCCTGCCTTTGGCGGTTCGCATTTGCCTGATGTTACGCTAATCAAACCCGTCTTTACCAACAGGAAATTGATTGGCTATGTGGCTGCACGGGCGCATCATGCTGAAATAGGTGGGAAGAAACCGGGATCAATGCCTGCTGATGCAACATCATTAGATGAAGAGGGAATTATTATTGCCCCGACTTATTTAGTGAAACAAGGCAAGGCTCAGTGGACTGCAATCAGGAAAATTTTGACGACCGGTAAATACCCAAGTCGTTTACCGGAAGAGAACCTGGCTGACCTGAACGGTGCGCTGGCTTCGGTAAATCTTGGCGATGCCGAACTAAAATCCTTATGTAATAAATATGGAACCGCACAGGTTTCATTTTATATGAAGGAACTTCGCACGTATGCTTCCCATTTACTTCAATTAAAAATAAATTCCCTTTCAACCAACACATTCGCTGCTGAAGAACGATTGGACGATGGTTCGCTTTTAAAAGTTAAAATCACTATTTCAAAAAATGGATTTTTGAAAATTGATTTCTCTGGTTCTTCGGGTGTTCACACTGGCAATCTGAATGCAACGCCTGCTATTGTTCAAAGTGTGATACTGTATGTGCTTCGGCTTTGGGTAAACAAACCCATTGCCATGAATGAAGGGTTGATGGAGCGGGTACAAATTACATTACCAACCGGGTTACTCAATCCTGATTTTACCAAAGAAAAAATGCCTGCCGTTGTGGGTGGAAATACGGAAGTAAGCCAACGCTTAACAGATACCTTGCTGAAGGCGCTGGGCCTCGTTGCGTGCAGCCAGGGAACGATGAATAACTTTCTGTTTGGCAACGAACGTTTCGGGTTTTATGAAACCATTTGTGGTGGCACGGGTGCAGGTCCTGGTTTTGACGGTGCAGATGCCATTCATTCGCACATGACCAACACACGCATTACCGACCCTGAAATTTTAGAGCTGCGTTATCCCGCAAGGATAGAACGTTTTGAAATTCGGGCTAACTCAGGTGGCAATGGAAAATGGAAAGGAGGAAATGGGGTTGAGCGCGAAATTACTTTTAAAGAAAAATCAGAAGTTAATATCCTCTCACAACACCGGGTTGAAAAACCGTATGGGCTACATGGTGGGCAAGCCGGAAAGCGCGGCCGGCAAAAACTGATCACTTCAGATAATGAAATTATTCTTAAGGGGATGGATAGTGTAGCTGTAAACCCCGGTGATAAAATTCTCATTCAGACTCCGGGGGGTGGTGGTTATGGAAAACAAAAAGCCCCGTCCCAATCCCGATAGCTATCGGGAGAGACAGGGCTTCTTTTATAAATTTTAATTTCTATTTGTTGGCAACCTCCGGCTTTGGAGTAATTCCCAATTTTTTCAAAACCAATTTAGAGATATCATACTTCTCGTCTGAATAGAGAAGTACATCTTCGCCATTCATAGTTTGAGGGTTGATGATAAAAGCATATCCATTTTCCTTTGCCGTGTCTTCAATTGCTTTGCCCACTTTCTTAATCACAGGATCCATCAAAGCGCCTTGCTTGTTTTGCAACGAAGTCTGAGCATCTTGCTGAAATTTCTGAATGCTTTCCTGCATGCCTTGTAATTCCCTTTCCTTATCGGCACGGATTGCATCGGGTGTGGTGGCCGGCATGTTTTTGTACGCATTGTATTTAGTTTCCAATTCCGTGCTTTTTGCTTTCAATTGGTTTTCAAGCTGCGTGCCGTGGGTTTTCAGCTCATTTTCAATTTGCTTGAATTCAGGCATTTGACTGAAAATATATTGCCAATCGGCATAGCCGATTTTTTGCGTTTCCTGGGCTTGGGCACTCATTGCCACAACACAAAACAGAAGTAAAAAAAGTGTTCTCATTTTTAGTTTATTTATTTGACTTTATCGTTGGGGTCTCCTAACCCTAATTCTTCTAATATAAAATCGGTGTAATCGTGGCGGGGGTCTGTATAAATCATTACCAATTCCGCAGACTTGTCGAACAAGATCGCCAACCGGTTCGCTTTACATACCTTCTCTACCGCATCAAACACCTTATCCTGCAAAGGTTTAATCAATTCTTGTTTTTTCAAAAAAAACAACCCTCCAAAACCAAAAACCTTTTTCTGATAGTCCTTTACTTCCGTTTGTTTCTTTTTAATCTCATCCAGCCTTTCCTGCTTCATTTCCTCGGTTAGCAGCACTTGCTCCGCCTGGTAGATTCTATACAACTCATCTACTTTCCGCTGCATATCTTCTATTTCCTTTTCCCAGGCAGCAGATAACTGTTCAATTTCACCTTGTGCCTTGCTGTATTCGGGCATTTTGCTCAAAACAAACTCAGAGTCAAAGTAGCCGAACTTCTGTGCATGGACAAAAGTCAGGCCGAAAAATGAAAAGGCTGCTATCAGGATGAAAAAACGCATTCTATCTGAGTTGCTGACCGATGGTAAAGTGGAATTGCGAACCGCTGATATCCCGTGCCCCGGGCAATTTATCAAATCCATAAGCCCAGTTTAGCCCTATCAAACCAAACGCTGGCATAAATATCCTTGCTCCCACACCGGCTGCTTTATACATACTAAACGGATTAAAATCCTGGTAATTGTTCCAGTTGTTTCCGGCTTCTGTAAACAGGAATGTATAAATAGTGGCTGATTGACTGGTTGAAACCGGATATCGGAGTTCCAGCCCAAATTTATCATACACAATACCGCCTTCTATACCAGGTACCTGCATTGATCCTCGCAATGCGTAAAGTGGCGGGGTAACAAGGTTATTTCCATACCCGCGCAAGCCAATAATATCCTGACCCAAAACAAAAGAGTTAAACCCGCCAGCTAAGCCGTCACCTCCCACCAAAAACCGCTGGAATGGTCCCTGCGCAAGGTCTTGGTTGTATCTGCCAATAAATCCAAAATGCGCCTTTGTTTCAAGAACTAAGCTGCGCCCATCAGGCTTATCACTGCCAATCAATTTGACATAGAACTTTGCATCCAGCATCACTTTATACATTTCTGTCCACTTATACCGCTGGTTGATATCTTCATAATATGAAGGATCTCTCCACAGCGAATAAGGAGGCGTTAAGTTGAGTGCCAACGAGATTGTAGAGCCTTGTGTAGGGTACATTGGATTATCGATACTGTTCCGGGACAATGTTGTGTTAAACATAATCTCATTGGTTGTTCCTTTTGCGGGAAGAGTGCTTGATCCGAAATAATTCTGATAATTATAAACCAAATAAGAAAGTGAATGAGTCAATGAAAAATAATTATCGGGCCATTCAAGCCTGCGGCCAAAGCCAATGGTAACACCACTTTGCTTAAGTGACGATGCATCGGTAAACTCGTAGCTTTGGTTTGGCAATCGCGAGATAGAGTGATTTAAACTTACTGTGAACGAATTGGGCTTTCTTCCTCCCAGCCAGGGTTCAGTAAATGACAAACTATAACTCTGAAACGACCTTCCATTGGCTTGCGCCCTTACTGAAAGTCGTTGCCCGTCTCCTACAGGCAGCGGTTTCCATTTATCAAAATGCGGCACGTTGCGGATAGAAAAGTTATTAAACGAAAGCCCTACCGTTCCTACAAAACCATAATAGCCACCCCAACCGCCTGATAATTCAATTTGGTCATTCGATTGTTCTTCCACTTTCCATTCAATATCCACGGTACCGTCAGAAGGATTTGGCCTGATGTCCTGGTCTATCTTTTGAGGATTAAAGTAGCCCATTTGTGAAAGTTGTTGCTGGGTCCTGATTAAATCAGAACGTCTGAATTTTTGCCCGGGTATTGTACTTAACTCCCTACGAATAACATGATCATTAGTCCGTTCATTTCCGCTGATAATTACCTCGTCTATCGTTGCCCGGTCGCCTTCATAAATTCTCATCTCTACATCGATGGAATCACCTGCCACGGCAACCTCTACAGCATTAATTCTAAAGAACAAGTAACCGTCATCCATATACAAGCCACTAATGTCGGCTCCTTTTGGATTAAAAGTTGTCTTCTTCTCAATCATTTCTTTATTGTAAACATCTCCTTTATTAATGTCCAGAATCTTATTTAAAATGTTCGCGCTATGAACGTAATTCCCCACCCAACTAATGTTGCGGAAGTAGTATTTGTGCCCTTCATACACTTTTATGTTTACATCGATGTTGGATTTATCATAGTTGACGATGGTATCTGAAATTACTTCGGCATCGCGATAGCCCAATGAATTGTAGAGTTGAATCATGCTCTGTTTATCGTTTTCAAATTCTGACCGGATAAACTTGGAACCGGCAAAAACATTGAGCTTGATGTTTCTGTTCACAAAGCTCTTCACATCGGCCGTGCTAACCTTTCGGCTTGAATCTAATGCCGGGCCTATTTTACCCGGCTTAAACGCGAGCACTTCGCCCAGTATAGCGCGGTGTATTGAGATGCGCGGATGCTCATGTGTTTTTTTCAGTTTCATCTTCAGTTTCCCATCGGATACCTCATGGTTCCCGTCAATGTTTATTGCGTTGATTTTAACTTTTGTTTTAAGATCAACATCTATTTTAAGACGAACCCCACCGCGGTTAAGCGTATCGGACTGAGGAACCACTTTTACTACGGTATTTAAGAATCCCTTCTTTACAAAATGTTTCTTCACGGATAACTCGGCATTGCGAATGGTGGCATCATTTACAATTTTCCCCTTAATTAATTTCAAATCTTCTTTTAGTGATGACTGCCTTCCTTTGCTTATGCCAACAAAATAAAAATCGGTTAGCCGGGGGCGCTCGGTTAATACAATGGCCAGGTAAACATTAGTGCCTTCAATTTTCTGTACAGATATCGTTACGTCTCCTACCAATCCATGCTTCCACAGTTTTCGGATAGCGCCCGAAATTCCATCGCCCGGAATTTTTATTTTATCACCAATCTTTAAACCGGTAAGCGAAACCATCGCATTTTTATCAAGCACATTAAGACCTGTGACTTCAATACCGGCAATGGTATATTCTGTGGGAGATGCATAGTTCAACGTTGGCTCCGTGGAGGTAGCAGCTTGTGTTTGGTTCCGGCTTCTAAACTGAGCAAACGTTTCGGTACTAACCCAGGCATTGAGGACCAACGTAAAAAGTAAAATTCTCTTCATTTAATTATTAAGCGGTTGGGTTCAGCACTTTTCCAAATCTTCGTTCACGCTTTTGATATACACAGATGGCTTCATACAAATCCTCTTTGCGGAAATCGGGCCATAGGGTGGGAGTAATAAATAGTTCAGTATAGGCTATCTGCCAAAGCAAAAAATTACTCACCCGCAGTTCTCCGCTTGTGCGGATCAATAATTCCGGATCAGGAACATTAGCCGTTTTCAAATGCTGGGAAAAATAATGTTCATCAATTTCTTCGGGCTTTATCAACCCGTTTTTTGCTTCTTCTGCTAATTTTTTAGCTGCCTCTACAATCTCCCACCGCCCGCTGTAATTCAGGGCTAATTGAAGAATAAGGCCGCTATTGTTTTTTGTTGCTTCAATCGCTTCTGCCAGGTTATTCTGACAAGCCTTTGGCAAATGACTTACATCTCCAATAGTATGAAGTTGCACCTGGTTTTCGTGCAGGGTGCTAATCTCCTTTTGAAGTGTATTCACTAATAATTCCATAAGTCCATCTACTTCTTCTTTTGGCCGCCCCCAATTTTCAGTACTAAATGCATACAGGGTAAGGTATTTTACCCCCAACTCCCCGCAACCTTCGGTTACATCTTTCACGGCCTGAATGGCGTTTCGATGCCCAAAAATGCGGGCTGCACCCTTGCTTTTAGCCCATCGCCCATTACCGTCCATGATAACGGCTATGTGCCTTGGCAGATTATTAAAGTCTATATTTTCCCTTTGAGAAGCCACAAGGGGGCAAAAATAGCCTTTTTTTCAAAACTTACTCATACCTGATACAATAGCACCAGATGATGGAACTGTAAGGATGATTTGAATAGTCAGAAAGTTTATTGCATCAACCTGAAATTCACCGGTAGGGGCTGCTTGGACAGGGAATGTCGTAAAATGTGTAGGTAAGCGTGATCCCGGTGAAGAAATAATTATCTGTATCAAAAGCGTTTCCATACTGGTAATTTTTATAAGCATGGTCGCCATCTGAAATATTATCTAAGTAATCGAAGAAAGTCTTACGGATGCCAATCTCGAAAGCAATGTAGTATTTGGGGTTTAGCACATATTTTACTCCACCTCCAAAGGGGATCGCCATTTGCACATTGCTGTACTCGGCATTTTTTTGCTGAACTCCCGAAAACCCAAACAACGACACCCCGGCAAACAGGTAAGGAGTAAAGCGAAGCCTTCTTTTATCATCGCGCCAGTTTAGGAAATGATATTCAAAAGCTGCCGACCCTTCTAACAAAAATAAATTAAATGAGGCGTCACGGGTTGCTGCAAATGCATCAATTGGATTTCTTTTATCTGTGGCACCGATCTTCCCGCCTGTTATGCTGGTTCGTAAACTAATCACGCTGCTGATATTTGACCGGTAGAACACGGTAGCTGCCGGTTTTGAAAATGCAAAATTATAAGTGCGGACTAAATCTCCCGTATAGTTAAATGTTCCAAGCCCAAAGCCAACTTCCGAGCGCTGGCTCAGCATCTGCTGGGCATTTGCGCACTCCATCCCAACCCATTGGCAAACTATTACCACAAAAGTCAAGAAGGTTTTTAAGCGCATTCTATCTGAATTTTGCCTTGTGAAAGGTGGCTCCCAGTATGTAGGTAAGCCGTATGGATGTTACCATGTAGATGTCCCGATTACTTTTTGAACCCCTTACATTATCAGGATGTTCGCTGCCATAACCCGGTATGGTATTGTAGGTGTTTCCGTCCCTCCCAACATAAGGTACTTCTGCCGGACGTTCAGAGGCGGGCAATTCGCCACCCCGGTACGACATTGACCGGGCTTGGTCATTGTTCAATACTCCCAGGTCAACATAGTTCCTGCTAACATCATCTAAGTAGTCAGTAAATGTGTACCGGAAACCAATATCGGCCCATAAATCCATAACCTCATTCAATTTAAACCGGGCTCCAATACCAAACGGAATTGCCACTTGAATTTTGCTATAAGGTTTTATGCCATAATTAGCATCTGTTGGTTCCAGCGTTGAGTATTGCCCTTCGGTGCCTAACGGTCTTAAATTCACCCATTCACCCGTTGGTGTTTGTGCCTGCGGATTATGTAAAAAGCCGGCCGCCCCTATATACACATAGGGAGTCCACTTTACACGGCTAATGTATGTAGCGTCATTTTCAAATAAGTCGAAGTAGGCAACCACTGAAAGTTCGTTAATTCTATTTCTGAAAGACAAATTTCTATAATAACGAAACTTACCATTCTCTTGGTCTGTCAGGTCTGCAGATTCTGTATCG